>CAZORT010000125.1:0-2648 GCA_964582575.1 uncultured Thermotogae bacterium | reverse complement strand
AGGAGATGAGGAGTATGGCTAAGAAAAAAAGTATCCCTGTGACAGATGCAACAAGCGAGGGCAAATGCAAGATTAACCGCAAGAGTTATTTAGATAAGGTATTGCAGCGCGCCCGTCAGGCGGCACAAATCTTTCAGTCTTACTCTCAACAACAGGTTGACAAGATCGTAGAGGCGTCTGCTCTGGCAGGTGCAGATGCGCGTATCAGGCTTGCGGAGTTAGCTGTGGAAGAGACCGGCATGGGAATTGTTGTGGACAAGGTGATCAAAAATCATTTCGCCTCTGAGTACATTTATAATCAGATTCGTGATATATCCACCTGTGGGATTATCGCTGAGAATAAACAGAATCGCACTAAGACCATTGCCCAGCCAGTCGGAGTGGTAATCGCGGTAATCCCGGCAACCAATCCCACTTCTACGCCAATGTTCAAAGCTCTTTTGAATCTGAAGGCGCGTAATGCGGTAATTTTCTCCCCCCACCCACGAGCTGCTCGCTGCACTGCCGAGGCAGTACGTACTATAAACGAGGCGGCGATAAAAGCAGGTATGCCAGTGGATATTTTGCAAGTCATTGAGAACCCATCTATCGAGGACACCACGTACTTAATGTCCAATGGTGATCTGATCCTTGCCACAGGAGGACCTTCCATGGTAAAAGCTGCCTATAGCTCGGGTATACCAGCGCTCGGTGTAGGCGCAGGAAACACACCTGTCTATTTTCATCGTTCGATGGAGATAGCACGAGCAGTGGAAGATTTAATTAGATCGAAGACTTTTGATAACGGTATGGTCTGTGCTTGCGAGGCATCGATGGTCATTGACCAAGAGATACTTGAACAGACATTGGAATTGCTTTGCGAGCGGGGATCTTATCTTATGTCAGAAGAAGAAGCAGCTAAGGTTGCTCTTCTCATCGCTGATCGATTGGCAGATATCTGTGGTCAATCCGCATGTGAGATCGCTAAGATAGCTGGCTTTAGTGTTCCTAAGGAAACAAAGATATTGCTCGCCCATGGTGATATCAAGATGATCAGTTTAAACGATCCGTTAGCGCGTGAAAAACTCTCACCCATCCTAACTATATATAAAGTTAGTGGTATGGAAGAAGCAATAGTGGTGATGAATAGTCTGCTCGCTTTACAGGGAATGGGGCATACAGCTGTCATCCATGCTCAAGATCAACAAGCAATTGACTTTATTACAGAGAGACTGCCAGTAGGTCGGATGTTAATTAACCAACCAGCGTCACAAGGGGCGATTGGCGATATCTACAATTTCGGTCTTACGCCTTCGCTGACCTTGGGCTGCGGCTCGTGGGGTGGAAACTCTATCAGTGGTAATGTGAATGTAGTTAACCTGCTTAATATTACTACGGTTGCAGATAGACATCAAAATATGGAGTGGTTTCGCGTTCCGCCGAAAATATTCTGGGGCCCTGGCTCGCTTGACTATCTCCGTAAGGTAAAAAACTTCAACAGCGCTGCACTAATCACTGATCGGACAATGGTTAAGTTGGGCTATGCAGAACAAGTAAAAGCTATGCTCGGAGAGGCAAACGTACAAGTTTTAGTCTTTGACGATGTAGAACCTGACCCTTCTGTGCACACAGTACGTCGCATTACTAATTTTTTGCGTAGCTTTAATCCGGACCTTATCGTTGCTTTAGGCGGTGGTTCACCAATTGATGCGGCCAAAGCAGCATGGCTCTTTTATGAGCGTCCAGAGGTGGACTTTAAAGATGTGGCAGTGCGGTTTATGGATATCCGCAAGCGGGTGTTTAAGGTTCCGCCCTTGAGCGAAAAGGCAAAGTTCATCGCTATACCGACCACCTCCGGCACTGGCTCGGAAGTGACCGCGTTTACAGTGATCACCGATGAACAAGGCGAGAAATTTGCGCTGGCAGATTACGAGTTCACCCCGTGGTGTGCGATCATTGACTCAGACCTGGTGATGACCTTACCCAAGGTACAAACTGCATTAACAGGTATGGACGCGTTGAGCCATGCCGTAGAGGCTTATGTTAGTACCATGGCCTCAGACTATACTGACCCCCTGGCAATGCAAGCGATCCAGCTGTTATTCGAGTATCTACCACAGGTCTATGAGAACCCCCAGGATAAGGAGGCGCGAGAGAAGGTGCACAATGCCGCCACTATTGCCGGGATGGCGTTTACAAACTCAGGCTTGGGGATATGTCACTCACTCAGCCACAAAGTTGGAGCTACTTTCCACATCCCGCACGGCTTAGCAAATGCCATATTCCTACCACATGTGATCCTGTACAACAGCATCGAGGTGCCGAGTAAATACGCAACTTGGCCGCGCTATAGTATTTATTCTGCTCGAACGAAATATACCCAAATCGCTACGGCTATGAAGATGAATCCTTCCCTTGCGGAGATTATATCACCGGATAATTCACCTCCCAGTCCAGAGCTTCTGGCGGAAGCGGTGACCAATCTCACCCGCCGGCTTGGCCTCGCCACCACACTGAAAGAAGCAGGAGTGCCCGAAAATAAGTTCAAGGTTCATGTGAAGGATCTCGCCAAGCGGGCATTCGATGATCAGTGTACACCCACTAATCCGCGTTATCCCTTGATCACCGAGTTAGAGGAACTCTACCAGAAGGCTTATGAGTGAGAGGGA
>CAZORT010000124.1:0-2660 GCA_964582575.1 uncultured Thermotogae bacterium | reverse complement strand
AAACTATAACCGATATCTGTTTTACAATCAACTTACCATGCCAGATCGTTACGATTCAATTACAAACTCCTCTGGCCAAGGAAAGAATATCGGCCACAGATCCGTATCGTTCTCGAAGATGCGATTGGCGCTTCCCTTGATTGTGCCAGCGAATGGCTCGTCAATAAGAATACCGATGGTATTGCCGGTGATAGTAGCGCCAGTGATCTTAAGGTGTGCACTGCCACCGACTACTACCCCTGCTCTATTCTCTCTAATAGAAGATTCGGTAATCGTAACCTGTGCTTCATCACTTATCCCGATGCCGGCGATACTATGACCAGTCGTTGTACCACCGTTGATTATCACCTGGGCGCGATGTGAAATACCGATTCCAATCCTGCTTCTCCGAACATGCGAATTCTCAAGGAAAAGTTGTGCCTCTTCTCCCGCAGTAATACCGCCCATTTCATTATCCCTAATGACCACAAAAGAAAGCTTGGCGCGCGCAGCGCCGGATACTGAGATGCCGCTGAAATTATCAGCGATTCTGCCGCGGTTGATCACTCCATGTGCCCTGTCCCACAGTTCAATACCGAATTTGTTAAACGTGATTATGGAGCGGTAGAGAGAGAGCTGAGTATCGCCCCATGCAGCGATACCGCTTAATCCTGACTCGATAATCTGTGATCTATTGATCGTTGCCTGTGCTGCTCCGGAAAGTTCAATTGCATTATGCATATTCCCCGTAAGTAGCGCGTCGTTGATCTCTATCTTTGCGTTCCCTGAGAGGAATATTCCTTTTGCCAAATTGGCGGAGATCGTTGTTTCGGCAATCGTCGCTGTCGCTGTATGGCGCAGTTCAATACCGACTCCGTTATCTCCTATCGTTCCGCCGCTGATTTCAATCTGCGCACTTCCAGTCGCTCCAATCCCGCGGATATTCCCGCTGATATCACTCTCAATGATTCTGACCTGTGATCTATCTGATAATCCGATTCCTGCGTAATTATTATCAATAATAGTGGAAGTAATGATCTTTACCTGTGCATCATCACTGAGCCCAACAGCTGAAGTATTATCTCTGATCGTGGTATGGGATATTAAGCCAGAAGCGTTTCTGGAAAAGAGAAGGGCGACCTCATTCTTCTCTATCATCCCATTATTTATCGTAATCTGCCCCTTATCAGCGATAGTGATGCCGAAGAAATTATCGGTAATCGTGATGCCGGTAGCCGTCACCTGAGCGTTCTCACTCAACTCGATCCCTGTCCAGCTCTCTGTTATAGTACTGCCAATGATCTCAGTTTTTGTGTTTCCGGCAAGTGAAATACTATTGACATCAGGTGTTGCGCTGATTGTAGAATCGATGATCGTTAAATAGACGCTCTCTACCGCTGTGATCGCTCCTGTCAAGTTCTTATGTATTGTGCTACCCGTGAGCGTAAGTCTGGCGCTACCCTCTGCATGAACCCCTAAACTATTCTCACTGACTCTCACCTGATCGGCTGTTATCTGTGCGTCATTTATTGCGATGATCCCTATCTCACTGCCAATGATTTCGCTCCGCTTAATCTCAATCACTGTGGTGTGGAGTGCGATAATACTGTTGCCGTTCTCTGTTAGAAGAGTATCAACGAGTGATATTTGCGCATTGTTCCCTGCTATGACACCGAACATCTTATTGCCCGCAATAGTGGAATCACTGACCTCTACTTGCGCGTTCTCCACAACTATGAGACCGGCCTCTCTATTATTGATGATCTGGCTGCCTGTTAATGAAAGAAAGGTGGTCGCTACTGCTACGATACCATCAACATGACTCTCTTTAATGGTGCTGTCAATAACAGTCAGACGGCTCGTCCCTGAAAGCGAGATCGCTGCCTTCCGCTGCTCTCTGATTGTGCTGTTGCTGATCAGGCCAACTGCTGCATCGGTGAGCAATAACCCTTCACGGCTATCACTGATCGTTGTGGCACTGATTATGGCATTGGTATTCTGGCGAAGGGCAATCCCTTCCCACACATTTTGGCTTATCACGCTATTGTTGATTTTAATTTTACTGCGATTTAAGAGGAGGATTCCTGTTGATCCCTCGCTGATAGTAAGGTCGTTGAACGTTACTATCCCTGATTTGACTTTGATCACCGGAGCGCCACGATCAGCCGCTTCAATCACCACTCCTTCCATCCCTTGCAGAATAAGTTCATCACCCTCAGATAGAGCGATGAGCAGATTCTCGCGATAAGTTCCTGGTGCGATTATGATCGTATCACCAGGAGCAGCGCTATCGATCGCCTCCTGAATCAAGATAAAGTCGTACTGTGCCTCATTTGGGCCAACTGTAATCTCACGGCCTAAGGCTGTACATCCTAATAATGTAATTGCTAATGCTGCTGCTAATATTCGATTCATCGTCTACCTCCTGCTGTAATAGTGGTTAACAAATAATTTTCTCTCCCTTAACGCCGTACATAGATTGTCGCCTCTTTCTCTGCGATGTCAACTTTTACTTCCAAGCGTCGGGATAGGCACAAAGAGACTTTAGAGAGACTTTAGCGACTAAGTGATTGGTGATTAGTGATCGGTTATTGGGTCAACCACCATTGTTCGCGCGAATGACCAGTCACCAGTTACTAGATGTAACGCAATAAATATTTGCACATTCATTATAGGGGCTC
>CAZORT010000123.1:0-2681 GCA_964582575.1 uncultured Thermotogae bacterium | reverse complement strand
ACTCATTGATCTTACTTGCTCTTCTCTTTTATAATCAGCGGGAAAATTATTATTAATTGAGGAGTTACTGAAATTGTCAAAATTAGTTATCGTTGAATCACCGACAAAAGCAAAAACAATTGCCCGTTATCTTGACGGAGAGTATCATGTGTTCTCATCGCGAGGACATGTTCGCGATCTGCCAAAGAAAGAATTGGGAGTAGATATCGATAAGAATTTTACCCCTAAATTCGTCACTGTGCAGGGAATGCATATTACAAAGTTAAAAAAATTAGCTAAACAAGCCGATGAAATAATCCTTGCTACTGATCATGACCGCGAAGGCGAAGCGATCGCCTATGATCTGTTTGAGGTTTTACGTAAATCTGCGCCAAAAGAGACTTCCTTTCGCCGATTAGTCTTTAACGAAATCACAGAGAAAGCAATTCATGCAGCTCTCAATGTAACAGAGGAGATTGATACGAATAAAGTGGAAGCGCAACGAACCCGGCGTGTATTGGATCGCTTGGTTGGCTACCTTACAAGTCCTCTCCTCTCCCAAACACTTACCGGAAATAAATATGAAGGTTTGAGCGCCGGCCGCGTTCAGTCGGTGGCTCTCAGATTTATCAGTGATCGCGCAACAGAGATCGAGCAGTTTATTCCACAAGAGTATTGGGAAATTATTACTTTGCTGCGTAATGGCAAACCATTTTCAGCCAAACTGATGCGCAAAGATGACAAGAAGATAAAAATATCCACTGCTGCTGAGGCGGAAAGAATCAAAGAGGATCTCAGGCAGGCACAGATTATTGTGGAGAAGGTTACCGAAAAGGAGCGTCATGTACATCCACTGCCGCCATTTATTACGAGCTCGTTACAGCAAGCGGCATCATCTCTCTTAGGGTTTTCTCCCCATAATACGATGCGGATAGCGCAACAATTATATGAGGGAGTCACGATTGCGGGAGAGACTACTGGGCTTATCACCTATATGAGAACTGACTCAATGCGGGTTTCCACCGCTGCTCTCTCCGAAGCACGCGCCTATATCAAAGAGCAGTTTGATGAGAAATATCTGATCAAGACAGTTCGTCATTACAAGAATAAACGTAAAGCACAAGATGCACATGAAGCAATTAGACCGACCTCACCAGCTCGCAGCCCGCAGGAGATAGAGTCTTTCCTCTCTCCTGATCAATTGAAATTGTATAAATTAATCTTTGCGCGGTTTCTTGCCACACAGATGACCGCAGCAATTTACCTTCAGCGTAAAGGAGTGATTCGTGCTGATCAATATACTTTAGAGGTAACCGGCAGCAACTTACTCTTTGATGGATTTCAAAAGGCATTCACCAAATTTGCCCCTAAGACAAAGACGATAGATACAAAAGATACAGCCGAACTTGTTTTTCCTATCTGGTTAAAAGAAGGAGATTCTTTGCAGCTTGAAAAAGTAGAAGCAATACAAAAATTTACTGAACCACCACGTCGATTCACTGAAGCAGGATTAGTTCATTTGCTGGAAGAAGCAGGGATTGGCCGTCCCAGCACATACGCTTCTATTGTTTCCACCATTCAAGATCGAAATTATGTTGTCAAGGAGAAAGGCAGTCTACGTCCTACCTTACTCGGTCGTGTTGTAGCAAGCTTTCTTGAGGAACATGTTCCTGAGACGGTATCAACGGCGTTTACTGCTCATATGGAGGAATATCTCGATCTTATTGAAACAGGAGAGATCGATCGTGTTACAGTGCTCAGAGAGTTCTACGCGCCATTCTCACACCAAATAGAGAAATTGAACGAATTACTTGACCGACATGAAAAGGTATTTCAAATCTTTACTGACAGTCTCTGTCCCAAATGTAATGTTCCGATGGAACTCCGCTATTGGAAAGGCTCCCATTTCCTCGGATGTTCCAACTATCCTCAGTGTAAAATGACTAAGAATTTGCCGCCCAGCCTAGATTATCGTTATGCAGATAAGAAAGCAGAAGTTCTATCTGTCATAGACAAATTGGATGATGCTGCACCACAAAAAGAGATTATCTGCCCTACTTGTGGCGCTCAGATGATATTACAGCACGGCCGTTACGGCCGCTATCTCCGCTGCGAACAATCTCAGTGCAAGCAGACCCTCTCTGTATCAACCGGTGTTCCTTGTCCTAAATGTGGTGCCGGCGAAATCGTAGAAAAATATTCACCCAAACGCAGACAAGTCTTCTACGGGTGCAGCACCTATCCGGCCTGTAAATTTGCTATAAGTGATATGCCGATTAAAATCTGTCCAGACTGCAAACAAGGAGTGCTTGTCAAGAAAGAAGACATCCTTAAGTGTAGTAATAAGAAATGTAAAGACGATTAAGCAGTTCACAGGTTCAACGAGAGTAACGGGTAAAGAAAAGAGTAGTGTCTGCTAAACGGGATACAAAGGGAAGTATTGTGAAACGAAGAACGGGTTTCCAAGCTAACAAGCAAAGAAAAAAGAGAGACCTCTTTCTCCTCTTGCTACTGGGAGCTAGCGTAGGAACAATCGTTGGCTTAGTCCTGGGTGATCCTCGGTTTGGATTGCTCGTCGGCATAATCTTAGGAGGACTATTCGGTATATCTCTTATCTTACGGAAGAAGAAATAGAGAATTTCAGAGAAGGTTCAGGGGGTTAAAGAGAGTAGCGAGTGGTCTTCTTCGCCAGATGCGGAAGG
>CAZORT010000122.1:0-2706 GCA_964582575.1 uncultured Thermotogae bacterium | reverse complement strand
TCGACGGTTTGTGCGTCATTCGATCGTTTGTGGATCAATCCTATTACACGGGGATGGGGCATTGACGGGTGGGAGTTAGGGATCGCTGGTCGATCACTTCTTTTTTGGCAGGAAGCGATAACGGCCGATAGAACGATATCTTTCGTACCTTTGCTTGAGTAATTCTTCGATCGATAGCGCTGAGAGTTCATTGAGATGACGGATGAGTGCCTCTTTCAGATTGGCCGCAGTATATTTCAGGTCAGTATGTGCTCCTCCCAGTGATTCAGGGATGATCTCATCGATTAAGCCAAACTCTTTAATCCGTGACGCTGTCAGACTAAGTGATTTGGCTGCTTCAGCGACCATTCCATTATCTCTCCATAAGATAGCGGCGCATCCTTCTGGGCTTATCACCGAATAGGTAGCATTTTCCAGCATCATAAGTCGATCAGCAACCCCGATTGCTAATGCCCCTCCACTGCCCCCTTCACCGATCACAATAGCGATGGTCGGTACTTTGAGCAGGGACATCTTCTGTAGATTATTGGCAATAGCACCGCTGATATTGAGCTCCTCCGACTCAATGCCAGGATAGGCACCAGGAGTGTCGATCAAAGAGATTATCGGAAAGGAGAAACGTTCAGCGAGTTCCATCACACGCAGCGCTTTACGGTACCCTTGCGGACGAACCATCCCAAAGAAGCGCTCTTTCTTCTCCTCTGTCGTGCGTCCTTTCTGTTGTGCGACAATTATCACTGTTCTTTGTTCTAATTTTGCCAACCCAGCGATCATCGCGCGATCGTCTCCATACATTCGGTCTCCATGTAATTCATAGAAGTCTGTACATATTTCCGATATATAATCGCAAGCATAAGGTCTCTCTGGATGGCGGGAGAGTTTTACGCGATCCCAGTCGGCAAGTTTGGCGTATGACGCTGCGGTGAGTGTCCGGAGTTTTTTCTCCAGCTGCAATATCTCTGCTCCAAGATCGATCTGTCCATTTTCGCTTAATATTTGCAGTGCTTTGATCTGTTCTCGTAATACGGCCAATGTTTTTTCGTCGTTCATTTTCTCTCCACTGCGTTAAAGAAGCTTAGAATCCTGGACAACTCGTTACGGAGATTCTCTCGCGCGACAACTTGATCTACACTTCCATGTGATAGGGCAAAGGAATCGGTCTGAAAGGTATCCGGAAGTTCTTCACCGGTTGTATTCTGAATGACTCGTCGGCCAGCAAAGCCGATCAATGCTCCTTTTTCAGCGATAATCACATCGCCGAGACTGGCAATTGAGGAAGCTACCCCGCCGGTGGTGGGATAGGTCATGATCGAAATAAATGGAATTTTATTCTCCGCTAGTTTTGCCCGCACTGCTGAAGTCTTTGCCATTTGGAAAAGGGAGAAAATACCTTCTTGCATCCGTGCGCCGCCTGAAGCGGAAATAAGAATAAATGGCCAATTAAGCCGACTGGCCTCTTCCATTCCATGGCAGATCTGTTCTCCCATCACCGATCCCATCGATCCGCCAACAAACCGAAACTCCATCACCGCGATGATCACTGATTTACTATTGATCGCTGCATGGCCAAGGATTATTGCATCTGCTAAATCCGTGGTGAGCTGTGCTTCTTCTATTCGTTTGCTATATGGTTTAGAATCAACAAAATCAAGCGGGTCAGCTGCAACGATCGGTTTAGAAATATCAGTAAAACTGTTTTTATCTACGAGTGATTCAATTCTTTCTCGTGCAGTCAGAAAGAAATATTCATTGCATTTTGGACAGATATTGTTGTTCTCGCGCACCCTCTTTTTAAAGATGAGTTCACTGCATGCTTTGCATTTTAACCAAAGGCTCTCATCATCCTGCGGCTCAAGCTTTACTTTAAAATAATCTCTATCTTTGAAGCTCATTCTGATAAATCTCTCCTTGAGAAGCGTGAAAACAAATTGAGCGGTAACTGTTTGCCCAAAATCTCTTTTTTCTGTCGTTCTTCAGGCAGGACCGTTCCACTGGAGATAACAATTCCTAACGCATCCTCCACTGGAATATCAATATATGTCACTTTATGTTCGGGCACGATAAGCATTATCCCAGAAGTGGGATTGGGAGCAGTAGGAGCGTATATCAACAGACAATTTTCCTTTACCGTCCCTTGTAACAATCCCAAATTCTCATTAGCAACAAGACCGATAACATAAATTCCTTCAATCGGATATTCAAAGATCACGACTTTCTTAAACGAAGTAGTTTTCGGATCTAAAATAGCATTAGTAAACTGCTTTAATATTCTATACATCTTACGTACAACAGGAACTGAAAAGAATGTCTGTTCTAAAAAATGATGCATTCTGCGTCCCAACAGACTACGCAAAACCCAACCGGTCAAGATGATTACTATTATAGTTAAGAGGATATTCAGACCAGGTATCCATCTACCACCTAAGATACGTTCCACAATTACTCCTGCTGGAGTACCTCTTCCTACCATACTCTCAATGAATCGATACAGCCACCAGAGTATGAAGACTGTAATGCCGATTGGGATAATCGCTAATAGTCCACCGACAAAAGCATCACGGATTTTACGCAATACTGATCTGAATATGCTCATCACAACCTAATAAGACAATCTTGTTTCTCTACCTGACACACGGAAAATCTATCTCTCAGAATTAACTGTTGATCCTTAATTATAGAACATTGTCAATGGACAAATCAATCTCT
>CAZORT010000121.1:0-2783 GCA_964582575.1 uncultured Thermotogae bacterium | reverse complement strand
TGATAAATCAAGCCGCTACATAATAATGTGCAAATATTTATTGCGCTACATATATCACTCTCTCTCGACATGATAGTGAACCGCTAAAAACCATTATGACTTAACATTGATATATCCGCACGTCGCAATTATAATTATCTTATTATTAATCGGCGTTATTGGTTTGGCACGTGAAACGGTATTGTCAATAACTTAGGTTAAATATTTTGGTCCCGTCGTCTAGTGGCCAAGGATAGTGGGCTCTCATCCCGCTGACAGGGGTTCGAATCCCCTCGGGATCACCATGAAATAAGATATAATTACGCGATTATGCTGCTTTAGCATCGTTATACAGCAAGACCGAAGACCAAGATTCAAACGGTGGAACATGATGAAAAACTCTCTTCCGTATCTCGTTTTGATCGGAGGGGTGATCTTCCTTGATCGACTGACTAAATATCTGACCAAAGATCTGTTGGCACTTGGAGAATCCCGTCTGGTCATCGGTGAAATATTTTCACTGACGAGAGTCCACAACCCGGGCGGAATATTCGGCCTCTTCCCGCAGCACGGCAATCTTTTCCTCGTCTTTTCGTTTGTAGTTCTGATTGGAGTTATGATCTTGTTTCTTGGTGCGGCACGAAAAGAATCCTGGCCAACCTTTTTGCCAGTACCATTAGGTATGCGGAAAAGTTATCGCATCGGTCTCTCTCTTGTATTAGGGGGAGGAATAGGGAATTTTATTGATCGGATAAGATGGGGTTATGTCCTTGATTTTTTCAATTTTTATTTCTGGCCGGTATTTAACGTCGCTGATATGAGTGTGACAATTGGTGCAGGGTTGCTCATTTTACTGCTTCTGCGTTCTGCTCTCGTGCCACACAACAAGGAGGAGAGATAAGAAACCTACAAGGGAAATTCATTGTTTTTGAAGGACTCGACGCAACAGGAAAATCAACACAAGTAAAATACCTGGCAGAGTTGCTCCAACGTAAAGGACTGACAGTCGTCACTACGCGTGAGCCAGGAGGAACTTCACTGGGAGAAGCGATCCGCCAAATCCTTCTCGACAATGAGAACAGAGCTTTCTCACCGTTGAGTGAACTTCTTCTCTTTGTTGCTTCGCGTCATCAATTAACCAAAGAGGTAATTCGACCTGCTTTGGAAGCAGGAAAGACCGTAATTTCGAGCCGTTATACGATGTCCAGTCTTGCATATCAAGGGTATGGACGGAAGATCAACCTTGATCTTATCCAGCAATTGAATAGAGCAGCGACTACAGGTATTCAGCCGGATTTCCTTTTTCTTATTGACATTGAGCACACAGTTGCACTTAACCGTATGCGTGTTAGTAACCGAGGAAGAAAGCGAGATCGAATTGAAGCTGAGGATATCACCTTCTACGAACGAGTGCGGCAGGGATATCTTCAAGCAGCGAAAGAGGAGAGTAGAGTCTATATTCTTGATGGCGAACTTACCGAAGAGGTAATTGCTGCACAGGTAGCTACTCATCTCAACCTTTGCTAAGTAGTAGATCATTACAGTATTATTATTTATTTCTGTTTAAGAATCAGTTGAAATATCAATGGCGATTGAAGGAGGAAAGAGAATGGAGTTTATTTGTGCGAAAGAATATCTGATGCGCGGAGTAAAAATGGCAAGTTATGCTTTAGGGACACGGACTGCAATGCCTATTCTCACCGGAGTAAAACTGGAAGCAAAGGGTGATCGTCTCTATATCGGTGCGACTGATTTGGAGAAATCGATCCAATGTGCCATGCCGATTGAAAATCGTGCTGAAGATGGAACGATCGTACTTGATGGAGCAATACTGATGCAGATAACGACACATCTTCCTCCGGATGACAAAGTGAGTGTACAGACTATCACTGGTGCAGATGAATCAGGCGGAATGAAAGTTCGCGTGCAGAGCGGGGAAGTAACCTTTGATCTCCTTGCTCTTCCACTCGATGATTACCCGGAAATTCCGCAATTACCAGAAACGAAAATCTGTTCAATTAACAAAATATTTCTTCAGCGGGGTCTCTATCAGACAACCTTTGCTGCCCTCAAAATTGGCGAGACCACACGGATCAGCCTCACCGGCGTTAATATGCACTTTAAAAATAACGGGGTGCAGTTACTTGCGACCAATGGATATCGGTTAGCGCTCAAACAGCTCACAGTGCAAGACCTTCTCTCTGAAGGGGAATATCTTATTGACGCTGCTGCGTTAGCTGCACTGGATAGCCAGGTGCTCTCTGCTGTCGATGACGACATAGTAGAGATTTATCAGAATGGCGCGCAACTATTCTTTGCAATGCGTAATGTTACTGTGATGACTAAAGTGATCGAAGAAGAGTTTCCCAATTTCGATCGGATAATTCCCAAAGAACATCGTATTGGGCTCATCTTTGAGCGGATTGCTCTACTTGACACATTACAACGCATGGCGATTACAGCAGTAAAAGAATCCGGAGCAGTCGTGCTCTGTGCAAACAAAGAAGAGACAGCTATTCAAGTTAGTTCTTCCTCACCTGATAAAGGAAAGACCGAGGAGCGAATACGCTTAAAGAAAGAGCCAGACGAAGCAATTGAAATTTCATTTCGTGGTGAGTTTCTCGTCGATGCACTGAAGAGAATGTCATCTGAAGAAATAGTTCTATGGCTTACTGAGGCCGATAAAGCCGGATTGCTGGAATCAAGAGCAGAGGATGATAAATTGGGAAGTGATACTGGTTTCATTTATCTCTGTATGCCGATCGAACCGATCGGAGCAGAGTGATTGGTCGCGGCGCTTGTAT
>CAZORT010000120.1:0-2848 GCA_964582575.1 uncultured Thermotogae bacterium | reverse complement strand
GGCACGCACAGACAGACAAACCGCCGAACTCTCTTTCCCCGCACTTTAAATAAGTATAACAACGTGGTATACTGACAGTATATATCGGCAGAGGTGCAATGACCAAGGTTAAGAAAAGAAAAAAATGCAAAGGACAAAGGAAATTTTGGTTTTTAGATTTTTGGTATCAGGTTTCGGACTTTGGACATTGAATCTTTGAGATATATCACCATCTCTTGTTTACTATTTTATCAACCACTAAAATCAACTATGTCACACTAATAAGGAGCAAGAAATATGTCATATACAGCAAACGATTATCTCCGTGAAATACGTGAATTTACCTGGAATATTCCACCCAATTACAACATTGTCTCTGTTGTCGAAGCGCATGCTAAGCGCAATCCCGATAAAATCGCGATCTTCTGGGAGGACGATCATGGCCGTTCTCGCCAAGTCTCCTACACTGAATTGATCCAAGGAGCTTATCAGTTTGCCAACATCTTGCTTGACTGCGAAGTAAAGCAGGCCGATCCGATACTGCATATTCTCCCGCGTCTCCCTGAGACACATATGATCCAGTTGGGAACTTTTGCCGCTGGTGGAATCGCTGTCCCATGCACCGAGATGTTACGACCCAAGGAGATCGAATATCGCGCTAAGATAAGCGGTGCACGTGTGATTATTACCCATATCGACAACACCGATTTAGTAGATACAGTCAGAGGGAACTGCCCATTAGATACCTTCATCGTCATCGGCGGAGAAAAAAAAGGATGGATCAGCTTTGAGGAAAAAATGGCGACCAGCTCTTCGCAGCGCCCTGCAGTCTCTATCGGAGTGGAAGACCCGTTAACGATCAACTTTACTTCCGGAACGACCGGTGAACCAAAGCCAGTAATGCATAAAGAGCGCTGGCTATACGCGCACGGAGTAATTACTGCTCGCTATTGGTACGATATACAAGATGATGATATTATTTGGTCGACGACTGGACCAGGATGGGCAATGTGGTATTGGGTACCGATCGGGGTGGCGCTCAATCACGGAGTATCCCAATTAATGTACAACGGTCGCTTTGACCCCCAGCGCTATTTAGAATTAGCTGCTAAGTATAATATCACTAAATTTGGCGCTACTCCCACTGAATACCGGATCATCACCGCTATTCCTAATCTAAATCAATTTAAGCTTCCTCAGTTGCGCGCCGCTCTCTCTGCTGGTGAGCCGCTTAATGTCGAACCGATTAAAGCATTCCAACGCGCATTCGGCGTAACGATCAGAGATGCCTATGGTCAGACAGAGACGGTATGTCTCGTTTCCAACTATCCCGGGCTTCCTGTTCGTCCAGGTTCAATGGGCAAGCCGACCCCTGGGCTGGGAGCAACAGTAATTGACGAAACTGGTAACCCTGTTGCTTACGGTGAAACTGGTGAAATCGCAGTGCAATCAGATAATCCCGGAATCTTTGACGGCTATTGGAACACGCCATCGTCTACTTTCCCTAAAGGGTGGTATCGTACTGGTGATCTTGTCCGCCTGGATAAGGATGGCTATATCTACTTTGAAGGACGGGTCGACGATGTGATCATCGCTTCCGGCTATCGAATCGGACCGTTTGAGGTAGAAGACGCACTGGTCAGTCATCCGGCCGTTGTTGAGGCGGCAGCAGTCGCAGCTCCGCATCGCGAACGGGGAGAGATCGTCAAAGCATTCGTCATTCTCTCTCAGGACTACAAACCATCAGCAGAGCTGATAAAGGAATTACAGGATCATGTAAAAAAGGTTACCGCACCTTATAAATACCCGCGAGCAATCGAGTTTGTAAGCGAGCTACCAAAGACAACGAGCGGAAAAATTAAGCGAGCTGAGCTCAAAAAGCGTGAATGGAAAGACTGGGATCGGAGATAATAAAAGTTCAAGGAACAATGACCGAGGTTAAAATGACAGAGAAAGACCACCGCTGTCATTTCGACCGGAAATCTAAGGTTTCTCAGTCCTGAAGACTCCTTCGAAATGACGGATTATCGTTGACATGACAGTAGTATTACTCTTTGATCTAATCGGTTATACGCAAGAGAATATCTAACTTATCTCTATCTCCTTACTGTGCCATAATCAGAGACATAATACCTTTCTGGCCGTGGAGCCGATTGGCAGCCTGATCGATCACAACTGAACTGGAACCATCAATCACCTCATCAGTGACTTCCATCCCACGATCTGCTGGCATACAGTGCATATAAATAGCACCATCAGTCAGCGCCATTTTCTCTGTAGTGCAAATCCAATCCTTATTAGCTTGGAATATTGCATTTGCTCTGTCAAAGTTAACAGGCGTTCCATCGATTGGCTGAACTGTCCATGCTTTCGGATAGACAACCGCGGCATCTTTGAACGCTTCGTTCATATCGTGGCAAATGTTAAATGATCCACCGTGACGTACTGCTCTCTCTTTCGTCTTTGCAAGGATCATTGGGTCAAGGGCCAATTCTTTGGGATGTGCAAGGATAATCTCCATCCCCATCATTGCCGCACCGAGGATTGCGCTATGTGGTACGGCAAGCGGTTTCTCCACACTTGCTGAGTATGCCCATGACATAACAAATTTCTTCCCTCTCAGATCATGACCTAATTTTTCTTGCATCGTCATTATATCGGCTATACCTTGACAGGGATGGAACATATCGCATTCCATATTGATTACAGGAATACGCGACCATGCAGCGAATTCTTTGACGATTCGATTTCCTTTGCCATAACTCCAGCCGGTCGGCTTACCGTAAATACGAATTGCTATGGCATTGCCCATCTCCGCAAGGACGCGGGCGACATCACTGATGCGCTCTGTAGAGTACGCTCTCTCTTC
>CAZORT010000119.1:0-2881 GCA_964582575.1 uncultured Thermotogae bacterium | reverse complement strand
AGTCATCCTGAGCGAAGCGAAGGATCTTATAGCGCTCAGGGCAGGCTCCGGGAGAGATCTAAGATTTCTCAGTCGTGAAGAGTCCTTCAAAATGACAGAGTACCGTTGACATGGCACTAAGATTAGAGATTTTGGACGCAGATTGTCGTGATTTTAAATATAGAGGTAAAGGTCTAAATTTCATTATTCATCTTTGTGCCTTGGTCGATGAGTAGTTAGGAAGAGGATAGAAAGACCGATGAAAAAGAAGCGAATTTACGAGATAGCAAGAGAACTAAATATCAGCAGCAAAGAGCTGATTGAAAAATTGGCTGAGATGGGAATGTCCTCTTTATATCCAGCTAATTCAGTTGGGGCAGAGGAGTACACTCTGATCCTCTCCTTATACCAGGACGACGTCTCATCTACAGGGGAACAAGAGAAACCAGAAGAAGAACCAACAGCACCATCGCTGCAAGAGAGAAAAAGGGTACCACGACCACCGGTCGTTACTGTTTTTGGCCATATTGATCATGGCAAGACGACTCTCCTCGATACGATCCGCCGTGGCAAGGTTGCAGAAGGCGAAGCAGGGGGAATTACCCAATCGATCGGAGCATACCAGGCCACTTATAACGGGAAGACGATTACATTCATCGATACTCCTGGACATAAGGCATTTACCACTATGCGTGCCCGAGGAGCACAAGCGACTGATATCGCTATCCTTGTTATAGCAGTAGATGATGGAATCATGACGCAAACTATCGAGGCGATCGATCATATTAAAGCGGCTGGTGTTCCTATTATTGTGGCGATCAATAAGATCGATAAAGCAAACGCAGGCGTTGACCGAATCTTTACTCAATTGGTCGAACAGAAGCTCGTCCCGGAAGAGTTGGGAGGGGATACGATCGTCGTCTCTCTATCGGCATTGACCGGTAAGAATGTCGACGACCTACTGGAGATGATTCTTCTGCTGGCCGAGATGGAAGATCTACGTGCCGATCCCGACGGAAGACTACATGCAATTATCATTGAGAGCTATCTTGATTCTAGTCGAGGTCCGGTGGCAACTGCGATCATCAAAGATGGAACATTACGCGAACGAGATTTTATCTCTACAGGATCAACTTGCGGCAGAGTAAGAGCATTAATCGATGAAACAGGTACCCGTATCAAGGCGGCAACACCAGGAAAAGCTGTGATGATCCTTGGGCTTCAGCATCTTCCCTCACCTGGAACGACGATCGAAATTTGTCTCGATCAGAATAGAGCCAAAGAGCAGGCGGAAAAGGAGCGGAGTAACAATCGCCAACAGCGGCCTTCTCGCGAAAAAATGAGTGTGGCCGATCTCTTTCGCAAAGCAGCAGAGACGAAGAAGTTAAATTTAATTTTAAGGGCCTCGTCAATCGGCGCCCTGGAAGCATCGATTCGCGAGATCAAAAACATTACAGTAAAAGATGTAGTATTGGAAGTTATTCACTCTGGGGTAGGCTCGATAACAGAGAGCGATGTTCTGCTCGCTTCTTCATCGCAAGGCCCTTGCCTGATAGTGGGGTTCGGCAGTAAACCAACCCCCGCAGTCATTAAAAGCGCTGATTCTCACTCCGTGTCGATCAAGTCGTATGATATCATCTATAATCTGCTCGAAGAGATCGAAGCGAGATTGATTCAATTGATCTCTCCGGAGTATAAAGAGGTAAAGATCGGCGAGATCATAATCCGCGATCTGTTCCACGTCTCTATCGGTACGATTGCTGGTTGTTATGTTACTGCTGGAAAGGTGACCCGCGATGCTAAAATAACCGTAATCCGTGACGGAGAAGAGCTATTCTCCGGCGAGATTGCCTCACTCCGGCGCATAAAAGAAGATGTCTCTGTAGTACAGACCGGCCGTGAATGTGGAATTAAGCTCCAAGGATTTGACGACCTGCAGGTCGGTGATACGCTGCAAGCTTTTCTTGTAGAGAAAGTTATTCCTTAAACCGAGGAAACAGATGCGGATCGGCATTCTTACCCTTCATCTTCATCTGTATGGGATCACCTCGTTAAAAGAGAAGCGATCCCTTGTCAAACACCTGATTCACAAGTTGCAAACTGCCAAAAATATCTCTATCGCTGAAATCGCTGACCAAGATAATCTTTCACAGACCACACTGAGAATCGGCTATATTTCCAATGATGCGCAAATAGCTACTTCGTTTCTTACAAAACTAACTATCCATTTGAATGGTAATCAGCGTGATTATTATTTGGAAGACTGGAAGATTGAGATATTATGAACGAAAGTCACAGTCGGGCAAGAATCCAGAAAGAGATTGAGCGAGCATTAAGCGATATTTTGGAATTTGAAGTACGCGATAAAGCGATTAAAGGAGCTTTTCCTACAGTAATGGCAGTTAAATTAGCGCGTGATGCTCAGCATGCCAAAGTATACATCTCTATTTCTAAGAGAGAGAGAGCTAAAGAAGAGATTATCTCCCTATTTCAAGCTAAGAAAGGGTTCTTTCGCAGCATGCTGGCACAACGGATTTCACTTCGCTACGTTCCAGAACTTATCTTTCTCCTCGATGAAACAGTAGAGAGTTCATTATCGATGGAAGAGATATTTCGTCAGGACCGAGAGATAAATGCGTAAAAAGTAAATGAACAACGACTAAGTTATTCCGTTGAAAGTCAAGAGAGATTTGTGGATATGATCTGCCACAAATCTCAACTTACTCTTTATTATTTCGGTGGCGGAGGCGATGCTCTGTTTAGCGTTAGTAACCAACTCCTGTCCACGAGCAGATGTAATGTAGTGTCGTGTCAATAGATTTCTCAGTCGTGAAGACTCCTTCGAAATATATGTAGCGCAATAAATATTTGCACATTATTATGTAGCGGCTTGATTTATCAA
>CAZORT010000118.1:0-2894 GCA_964582575.1 uncultured Thermotogae bacterium | reverse complement strand
TAGTGTATGACAGGTAATAAGAAAAAGCTGTGCTAATACTGAGTGATAAGGAGATTAAGCCACGCTAACAGATTAGCTGGCAAGCGTAGCCTGCATGAATTTGAGGAAAATAATCGCTGATAAAGCCGAGAGTTTGTAGTTATCAGGTTAGTGGTATTAACCCGCTATTCCAACGAGAATATCAACTCGAACTCTGACTGGACAAAGAGAAATTAAATATGGTAAACTGAAGTGGTGTAGAAATTTAATCTTATGCCATTGAAAAAATAGGCAGAGAAAGGTATCCGAAGCACCAGAGGGATTAGGAATCTCGTGAACAAGAAAGATCTATTATATAGCAGGTTTGATCCTGAAGAGCTAATCGTGCGTGATTACCTGGCAGTTGACCGTACAGCGCTGGCAAATGAGCGTACCTTGCTAGCATATATTCGTACAGCACTTTCGTTCTTTGTGGTTGGGGTCTCTTTGATCCAGTTCTTTAGCTCGCTTATATTGCATAGTGTTGGCTGGGCACTGATAATTTTTACGCCAGGAATCCTCACAGTGGGAATATGGCGGTTCTTCATGTTTAGGAAGCAGATTAGGAATGTGAAAGCACCGAATAAACAAGTAGGAAGTGGTCTTTAGACCACCTCCTACTAACAGAACGGTACGTACCGATCAGGTATATCGCTCTATGATCAGTGGCCGCACCAATCAGGTCGGAGAGAGAGCCGTTGTGAAATTATGCAGCAAGACCAATCTCCTCTCTCTGAATTAACTAAGGTTCATCACAAATCGTATTGACCCACAAACGGTCGATTGACGCACGAACCGACGAATCGACGGTCTGTCCGTCAATGACGCCCTCCGTAAAGCCCTACTTCACTGGGAAGGGCTAAAACTCAACACCGTCTTCTGCTGCACCAGATAGAGCGAGATATCTCTCACTTTTACTGCGATTTCCTCCCAGCGCTCAATCCGTTCATTAAGCGTATAGCCGATGAGCCATGTGCCAGTGGTGATATCTACATCTATTTTTCGGAATAATTGTTGGAGGTATTCAGGCCAGTAGGCAGCAATTGCTGCTGGCAAATATGATCCCAGTGCGTGCACATAAGTTAAGGTGCTTATCCCCGGCGCGATTGCTTGCAACGGGTAGGCTTCTCCATCTTGGATCAGAAACGATTGGCGCAGTAAGTATGGCAGGTTATTGGTAACGATAACAGTCTGTTCGCCTTCCAGTTGGAACTTTATCGGTAGCGGGCTGATACGCTTCACAACCAGATAGCAGCGCTCACCGTATCGCATCGTGATTACAACTCTGTCATCCTCTTTCCGCATTAGTAAAGGTGGTCTTCCGGTCAGCACAGGTTGGATAAGGTCGTTATCTCTCACTTTCAGACTGATTTCCGCTGGCTGGAAAGTAAATAATCCGTATGAAACAACAGATAAACCATCTAAGCCTTGAATGTTAAATGCTGTTCTAATCACATATGTATTCAGTAAAAAAACCAGTCGGTTTGAGTACAAACCAGATAAAACTGTAATAATGAGCGTCGCTACGATAAGGAAAGGAAGTACCAACCGTTGTTGCTTCATGCACCGCACAATAAGTGCAAAACTGATCATAACCGCGCTGATCACTGCCAATATCTTCCATCGGGACGGCCGCTTGACAATCATTTGACCTAATTGATCTGCTGCCAGTTCATCAGCTGCCAGTTCAATAGCGGGCACAGGGCGTGGCGTAACAATCAGTGGAATAAGCGCAGTTTTCTGTTGCGAAGAGAGATCGAATGAGCGCCGGGTGATAAGCACCAGGACGCCGCTACCGTGACGAATGGCAATTAGCAGTGGCCAGTTGCCGTCGTGTAATTCCACAATCGTATTGTCGCGTAGTTCCCCGGTGAGGAGGGATAGACCGGTAGTATCAGTCACTACTACTGGGTTTTGTAGCGGCAGGAGGTTGCGTAATTTTGGTGAATCCTGGAGAAAAAAGTCACTGCCGGTAAAGAGCACCAACCTACCGCCACTATGAACCCATTGAGAGATCGCTGTCCACTGCTCGCGATTTAGCAGCGGCGGTGTTAAACGGCCGAGGATAATCGTTGAAATCGTCCCATAAGCTCGCCAATCACGCGGAAGAGCGCTTGCAGCGAGAATGACGGGATATTCACCCAGGTCAAGCGCAATATCACCAACGATGAGCGGAAATCGTTCTTTCCGTGCGAACGGACGCAAGTAATACTGCCAAGTGGCAACCGGATTTTCTGTGTTATCATATAAGGTGATCTCAAATAGGTGATTTGAGCGGTGCAGGACAAGCGCTGTTTGTCGGGAATAGACCACACTTGTGCCAGCAGAAATCGTAAGCCAGGTCTCCATCGTCCCTTCACCGACCCAAGGGTTGCCGATTATTTGGCGTAAGACGAGCGAGCCGCTAAATCCCGGAGCAAGTCCAGATAAAGTGAATTCAACTAATGCTGCTTGATCTACGGTATGAAAGCCATTAAATCCGATCTTGGCATCGATCGTCGGACCAGCAGAGCTATAGATAACAAAGAGCAATAACAGGAGAAACCCTGCATTAATCGTTCGGATCAATTTGCGCATTATAATACCTCTGCTTAATACTTATTTTTTTGATGTTGTTAGTCAGCGTATATTACATTGTACGATAAGACGGTCGTAGGACGAAAAAGAACACGCTTCAGTCCGCTGCATCCTCGGTATGTTAGGGTTAAGGTGCTCTATGGCGTTGACAAGCCATCAAGCGGAGTCGTTCTTTCTCTATTGCGGAAGGTTATTTACTGCCAAGTGTGCGTCTTCGTCAAAGACATCAGCATAGATCTGGGTCGTCTGCACTGATGCATGTCCTAATTGTTTCTGCACTAAACGGAGGTTGTATGCAC
>CAZORT010000117.1:0-2897 GCA_964582575.1 uncultured Thermotogae bacterium | reverse complement strand
ACCTCCGGTTGACTCGACGGTTTGTGCGTCAATGACCTCCGGTCGAATCGACGGTTTGTGCGTCATTCTATTGCACGGGGGTGGATCCAATACCGGTTTTCTTCCTTCCTGTTGCCTGTTTACGGCCTAATAAATTGCGCCACTGTCTCCACTATTGTTCGCACAAGTCTTTGTCTAACAGTACCTGTTATTGTGTAATATAACTTATGCGAGAAGAGTTTATCTATTTGATTGCTGGTTTGATCATTCTCATTGCCTCATTCATATTCACCTCTGCGCCGGCCGATCCATTCACACAAGGGGTAGAAGAACTGGCTGCTGGAAATCCGCAGACGGCAATCGCCAATCTCCATCGAGTCCGTAAAGATCATCCTCTTGCCGACTATGCCAGACTTTATCTGGCGCAAGCTTATTTTCAGAGTAATAATTTTGGTCGAGTGTTCGCAATACTTGACACTTTAAAGATTCCATTTGAAGTTGCTCTGTTGCGCGGCAAAGCTTATCTATTACAAGGTAATCGTGTCTTGGCTGCGACTAATGCCCAAGAGGCTTTGCGCAGTGCTCTCCTGCGTGAGGAGCAAGAAGCAGCCCTGTTCTTACTCCTTGATATTGCTGAAAAAGGAGATGATCATTTGCAACAGGTAAAAATTCTCCTTCAACTGCTTGATATTATCTATATTCGCTTTATCGGCTATCAAGGACGAGTGCTCCATACTCGTCTCGCAGAAGCAGCATTATTTCTTGATCCAGCCGATGCACGAGAACAGCAGGCACTACTTGATTATGGGCTTTATTTGGTCGGAGCTGATCCGCGAGCTGCGCACCGGGTATTGAGCGATATCCTTCCGTTTCTTACAGGTGAGAAGATGCATAAAGTTATTTTTCAACTTGCATTTATCGAGTTGATCCATCATCGAGACTACCAAGCAGCGCAGCGACGTTTTCAACATTTAATTAGCTTTGGGCCGCAAAATATGGTCGATCGCAGTCGCTATTTTCTTGCTCACACTTTCCTAAATCTTGGCCAACGTGCGGAAGCAGAAAGATTATTTATGCAGATCATCACAACTGGAGAGAGAGAATGGGCGGAATTGAGTCTTTACTGGCTCTTTCGTCTTTATTTAGGCCGCAATGTGATCGACGCTTGGGAATTACTGCGAGGAGCAGAGAGAGATTTCTCCTCTTCGGCTCACTATCATCGTAGCCTGTTCCGTCTCTTCTTCCATCATCTTGCTGCGGGAAACTACACGGAAAGTCAACCAGTGATCGATCTGCTGCTCTCGCTTCCACTCAATCAGCATGATCATCCTCGCGCCCTGTTTTGGAGAGCTCGTCTGGGAAAGATTATGGGAGACCCGAGGGATACAGAGCAATATCTCTGGCGGCTCGGCCATTTTTCCCCACTGAGCTACTATAGCCTCATCCTCCGCCAGCGAGGATATCTCAGCGGCCCGCTCTTTATTCCGGATCGTCAGAGTACAATAGATGAGCTGACAGCGACGGCACGTAAGCAGCTTTCCGGAGAAGCGCAAGAAAAACTGTCACGTTTGTCTCTCTTAACTAATTACCGCATCTGGCGGCCAGCGAGTCGTTATCTCCACTTACTTGCTCCTGCGCTTGGGGATTCTCTTTACCTGCAGTTAAAATCTCGTCTATCTGAAGTACGGGGAGAATTTCGGTTAGCAATCTCTTATGCAGAGAGACTTGCAGAGAGGTTGCCTGACCCGATTATCACTCGGTCTCTCCTTGCGCGTATCTATCCTCGCCATTATCAACTGGTAGTCCAACGAGCAGCAGTGCAGTTTGATACGGAACAGGCATTGATCTTTGCAATTATCCGACGCGAAAGTGCATTTGAGACGATGGCTCTCTCACGCTCTGATGCGCATGGGCTAATGCAGATTATTCCGACCACAGCGATCGATATCGCCCGCCGGCTTACGTTGGAAGACTTTAAGCTGGTCGATCTGTTTGATCCATCAACGAATGTTACTATGGGAACATCGTATATTGTTCGTCAACTGACGCGATTTGGAGACCTCCGTCTGGCGATTGCTGCTTACCACGGAGGATCGGGGCGGGTACGCTCCTGGTTAGATACTCTGCCACATGATGATATTGATCTGTTCATCGAATTGATCCCAAGAGAGAGCACGCGTCTTTACGTTAAAGCTGTTTACCAAGCATTATTGATCTATCGGATGATTTATCCTTAGGTAATGATTTGCCATCCTCCGATAATAATCAGTGCGTAGAAAGCTATTGCGCCCAGTCCGGCCAGCACTCCACCGGCGAGGATAAGACCGTCGTTGAATAACAGACCGATCCCGATCAGGAAAACGACTGCCGCAGGGACAGTATTGGTAAAAGGAATCGGAATCATCATCAATGTTCCCATTAGTAGTATCATCATACCGGAAAGGATTCGTCCAAAAGGCGTAAAGAAGATGGCCATTCGCGGCCGCATCATTTTTTCTATCCGATGGATCAACGGCCCTCCCTTCTCTTTCATCCCTTTTACCAATACTGATGATAAAGATCGGCGTAAGATGAATCTGGGAAGCCATGGTTGTGGCCGGGCAATGATAAATTGAAACGAGAGAAGTACAATAGCAAATCCAAACGGGACTGAAAATCCCACTGCCGGTATCGGAAGCGCAGACGGCAGGGCTAACAGACTGAGCAGAACTCCAAAGCCCTTTTTGCGGGCCAATGATAATAATTCCTCAAACGACAATGTATTGGGAAGAGAGGCAAGCCAGCCTGAAAGACGTTCATCGATCATCTTATTCCCTCCAGAATAGATTTTGTTAATATCAACGAGATGATAGACGATCTTTATTGTATATGCAACGAAAAACCTATCATTCCTCGTATTATAAGTAACTACTCAGGAG
>CAZORT010000116.1:0-2950 GCA_964582575.1 uncultured Thermotogae bacterium | reverse complement strand
TATCACAGCCTCTCATCTTCTCATCCGCTCATCCTCATCCTTACCACCCATCACTCTATCTTTGTTTTTCCAAACCAGCAGCCTCCTAGTTGTGAACCATTGCTGAACCGTCTGTTCTTAGTTGGTATCGCAACTAAGAACAGTTTAAAATATAAGAGAATAAACAATTTAAGGAGCGATGATGGAGCAATACTTTTCTCAACGGGCACGCGCAATTCGACAATCAGTAATTCGTGAACTTCTAAAACTGACTGAGCAGCCGGAAATTATCTCTTTTGCCGGAGGACTACCTGATGCCGAGACTTTTCCCGCTGCGGAATTGGCTGATATCGCTATGGATCAATTATCTAATGACTACCGGAAAGTATTGCAGTATGGCACTACTGAAGGGAGCAGGACTTTTCGTAATGCTATTATTGAATGGATGAAAAAAGATGGTCTCCATCTTTCGCTCGACCAGATGGTAGTCACAACTGCTTCGCAACAGGGACTTGATCTTATCAGTAAAACATTCATCGATCCGGGAGATGTCGTCTTCTGTGGAGCGCCGACCTATACAGGAGCTATTCAGGCATTTGGTGTTTTCCAGGCGGATATAGTTGGCATTCCATTGGCGGAGGATGGAATGGAGGTAGATATCCTGCAACAAGAGATTGAAAGAGCACGAGATGCTGGAAAACGGTTGAAGTTAATCTATACCATCCCTGATTTTCAAAACCCAACTGGCATCACGCTATCTCTTGTTAAGCGAAAGAGACTACTTGAAATCGCTGATCATTATGATCTGCTGATTGTGGAAGACGATCCATATGGCAAATTACGCTATTCAGGAGAGCCAATACCATCGATTAAGAGCCTCGATACAACGGGAAGAGTCGTTTTCCTCTTTACTTTCTCCAAGCTGCTCGCTGCCGGCCTTAGAGTTGCGGTTGTCATCGCGGATCCAACTCTTATCAAACGTATTGTATTGATGAAACAAGCGGCTGATCTTTGCACACCTGTTCTAACGCAACGATTAGCTGCTCGTTACTTACTTGATTATGATTTCGAGGCTCATTTAGAAAAGATCAGGGACCATTATCGTATTAAGCGCGATGCAATGTTATCAGCACTGGAGCGTTATATGCCAGTAGAAAAAGGCGTAAGTTGGACCAAACCTGATGGAGGACTCTTCTTGTGGGTACGACTTCCCGAGAAGATCGATACAGAAAAAATGCTTCCACGTGCATTAGAACGGAACGTCGCCTATGTAATCGGTAGCGCTTTCTACAGTGATGGCGGGGGTAAGAATACGATGCGGCTCTCCTTCTCCGCTGCGACTGAAGAAGAGATCGATGAAGGAATTAAGCGGTTAGCAGAAGTTGTCTGTGAAGAGATCGCAAGATGCTGCGTTAAAGAGATTCATCGGCCTTTAGCCGATAAACCAGGTACGAGGAAACTAAGAACGCGGTCTGAATGACAGGGAGAGCGCAATTTCCTATGGCAATCTTGCTCGTTGCATCTTTGATGGCGTGCGTGGCTGATGGCGTTCTCTGGCAAAGGCTGGTAGCGTATGGGACACCCTCAAGTCATGACTAGCAAAATGGTTTAGAGAGCAAAAGCTTGTAATCCTGATGGAGAGGGAGAACAATGGAGAGGGAGAACAGTAAAGAGACCGCCGTGATACGTTGAGTATGTCCGGTGATATGGGAGGACGGGGGCTGTGAGTCCCCTCCTACCCATTCTTGGAATTAAACCTGCTGCGGTTCAACAACCTGTAGCAGTCCATCGACTATCTTTGGATCGAGTTCTTTCCCCTTCATCTCCTTAATCATCTCAATTGCAACTTCCTTTGTATATGCAGGGCGATAGGGACGATCGGTCGTTAGTGCATTATAGATATCAGCTGCTGCAATTACCCGTGCGCAGAGAGGAATCTCTTCCTCTTTCAGACCACTTGGATATCCACTGCCATCCCAGCGCTCATGTTCATATCGCACACAATCGACTATCGGTGCGTATATCGCCAGCTCCTGGATAATATCAGCGCCGATCACCGGATGTCTCTTCATCACCTCCCATTCCTCTGCCGTAAGCTTACCTGGCTTAAGGAGGATTGCATCAGGAATACCGATTTTGCCGATGTCATGGACGCGGGCAGCAATGATTATCCGTTCAATCTCTTTCTCTGTCAACTTAAGTTTACGGGCGATAGCACCGGCTAACTCTGCTACCGCAGCGGAATGGACCCCGGTGTAATTGTCGCGATGGTCAAGCATTTGGGATATCTTCTCCAGTACCGTACGTGATTCGGTCTGAAGGCGCATTGAACTGTAAAACGAAATATTGACCATAATGAGCGGCAATAACCCAAGTAAGGTATGCCAGAAAGATATCCGATAGAGGATAGTGATCAGCAATGCTGATATAAAGAGCACCATATATTGAACGCTGAATTCTCTGATGTTCGTTTTCCAAATGCTGAAGAATCTTTTCTCCGTTGTCAAGCTGATGATTCCGCTGACCAGACCCGTATTGAGAAGGATATATCCACAGAAAGCGAGAAGAGCAACGCCAATGTCACTCAGTTGCTCAGGGAGGAGGAATGGGCGTGTAAATGCGAAGAGGATGAACCCAGCAAATGAGATAGCAAGGACTAATTGGCTGATGTTGAATCCCACGATATAAGCGTAGGAACGCCAGTTTTTCGGTGGTTCGTTATACAACGAAGTTAGCTCTGAGGCGATCGACACCAGCAAGACGAGGAGGACGGCTAACGAAGGGCCGAGGATGAATAGTGTCGCCAGATAGATAGCGATCGAGCTGGACAATGCCTGTTTGCGCATTGGAAACCGCGTGGCGGAGATCTCCGCTAAATAAGAGAGGATCAGAAAGAGGCCAAATAGACTGATTCCATAGATGCCGGGCCAGGAGATAGTGGAGATATAGTAGATCAGTGTGATTGCGGCAA
>CAZORT010000115.1:0-2997 GCA_964582575.1 uncultured Thermotogae bacterium | reverse complement strand
CATAGGCACACCGTATATGGCTGTGCTGGCGATGATGAGAACCATCAGCGATGGCGTCACATAGTTGATGACGATCTCCCTGGGGGCATCAGCGGGGATGAAAAGCTCCATCGTCAGGAAGAGAAAGAATGCCGGAAAGATGAAGGTGAAAAACAGAGCTATCGGCTCGCGCCAGGTCAGCATCAATTCGGTTGAGATCAGCTTCACGAACTGCCTGAGAACCATCATTCTCTCATCTCCTTGCCGGTAATGGCGAGGAAGACATCCTCAAGTGCCGGCTTTGAAACGGTGAAATCGTGGAAATTGCAATCGTTCTCTCTCAGGATGCGGATGACCTCGTCGACAACCCGTTCGTCAGTGCACTGGATGGTGATGCTCCGGTCGCTTGTCAGGACCTTGCACCGGTTGATGTTCTGTAGCAGCGCCACCGCCTTAATGTCATCCACCGAGAAGCTTATCTTCAAGCTCCCGTCAATGCTGCTGATGAGGTTAGCCGGGGTGTTTAGAGCGACTATCTTTCCTCGGTCGACGATGGCCACCCTATCACAGAGCCGCTCTGCTTCCTCCATGAAGTGAGTGACCAAGATAACCGTCTTGCCGGCGTCGCGGACACTGCTGACCATCTCCCACATCGCCCTGCGTGCTTGGGGATCGAGTCCGGTCGTCAGCTCGTCGAAGAAAACTACCCGCGGGTCGTTGACCAGGGCGACAGCGATGGAGAGCCGCTGTTGCTGCCCTCCGGATAGGTTCTCGAACTTGTCATTGGCCTTGTCCAGCAGCCCCACTTTTTCCAAGAGAGGACTGGTCGGCAGGGAGCGGGAGTAAAAACTGGCGAAGAGATCCATGGCTTCCCTGACTTTCATGTTACCTGGAAACTTGCTCTCCTGGAGCTGTATTCCGATGAGCCGCCTCAGTTTGTAGCCATCGGTTTTTGGGTCAAGTCCCAGGACGCGGATGAACCCCCCGGAGGGGTTCCGCAGTCCCTCCATACACTCCACCGCGGTCGTCTTGCCAGCGCCGTTTGGTCCGACGATACCGAAGATCTCGTTCTCGTAGACCTCGAAGCTGATGCCATCAACGGCCGCCAGGTCACCATACCTCTTGCTAAGGTCTTTGACGACGATTACTGCTTTCATTATCTAAGCCTCCTTGTATTTTAATTCTAACACGATTTGCTTTTTTAACGTAACTGTTCAGCCGTCACCGATAAGTGGCTTTTGCCCGAGTCTATATGCATGCGCTCGAGCCATCAGACTTTCGCCGATCGATGACAACTGATAGGCGCTTACGAGAATAGATTTATCCTGCTGGCTGAGTGCTATCATCCCCTCTCCCCCAGTGGGAGCCTTATGGTGAGGTGGGAACCGCGCTCCGAGTCCCTACTCATCGCCCTTTATTTAAAAATATCTTACCTGTCTCTTCTTCCAACGAAGCTCCTTCGCACAACAAACCTGCTATTCGCTTAACATTTTCCGAATGGATTCCCTCTTCTTTAATGATCCCTAAAATCTGTTCGTAATATCCACCTGCTCTTCTCAGAAGTTTGGCCGCATCTTCTGCTTCGCGATCACCTGCAAAATGTCGTTCAAGGAAAAGTGCATTATCTATTCGCGTGTAAGAGAATGGTTCTAAAACCCATGTTAACCCTTCCATCTCCGCTGGGGTTAAATCTGCCCCTTCCCTTTCAATGGAATCGGCAAACCTTCTGATAGCAAAACTTCCTGTTGCAATTGGACCATGCTTGAAACCCACCATGTCTTTGCCGTTTCTTCGCCAGATTGGACTTAAATCTTCCTTCATCGGGGCTTCTGTAAAGACCGTGAGCATATACATCCAGGGAAGTTGAAAAGTAGAACTACATGACCTCACTGCCTCAAGCACGATTTGATTTGTAACCTTTATACCTGTTTCTCCTTCAACAAACTTATCCTCCTCGCCCGTTTCGTAATAATGGAAACCTGCCTCGTCGTACCCTACGAAAAGCACACTGTGAGGAAGAAAATCTGGAACATTATCCATCCATCCCTCCTCAGGAGGGATGTAATCTCCCCTGGCAATCGCTTCTCTTAATGGAATCGCAGCATTCCACGCGATTCTTATGGGAATATCTTGGGAAAGGTGATGCCTTATAGTTTTGAGAAACAGTTCCTTATCGCCAGTGATCAGATACTTCCTCTCCAAGCCAAGAGGTGGAGCAGCACCTATCAATCCTTGCTCAGGATCACTGAATGGGAAGAAACCACCAAAGGCATCCATATATACTCCTCCAAAGGTATACCCAATGAGAAAAGCAAAATAATCTCGTGGCTTGTCTATGTTGTGATGACGGGCGATCATCTGGAGGGTTGTTGATTGACAGTAAGCTCTCTCATGCGAAATCCATGGAATTCCTTGGATATGATGTTCAGCGGGAAAATGGCCGGTGAATTGCGCTTCTATCCGTGTCGGCTTATACGCACGATAACAATGCCTTGCATAGAAAAATCTACCAATACGGGAACCTAAAACTCCAATGATTTTTTTGAAACTTAAGCGTTCCATTTTTTAGCCTCCTTGTTAACCGCCTTCCGCACTTGCGCCCGCTCCGTCCCGCAGTACTGCTTGATGCTCCAAGAGAATTATAACACCGGTATGTTAAACCTATGCTAAGAAACTTATTAGAGTTTGGTAAGGGTAAATTTATCCCCTACACCCTCTTTTTATCCGCGCCTCACTTGACCACGCCGCTGGCTGGCACGCCACCCCAAAAACGTACTGAGTGCGAACCCTGCCGGGGCGGCAATGGCCCAGTAGAGTCCTACTACATACCCTGAAACAAAATCAAGCAGTGAGAAACCCACCAGTAAGATTGCCGCCCAAAGGTAATAGATCGCCACCGGCCCCTGGTCTCGCTCTGACGTCTGAAGCACCTCCCGAACGTAGCCAATATCAGATTTCACCTGCCCCATCTCCGCCGTGTGCAACCTCCGGTTTATCGATCACTCTATACTATTATAG
>CAZORT010000114.1:0-3027 GCA_964582575.1 uncultured Thermotogae bacterium | reverse complement strand
TCAGGGACGAGCCCGACTACTATTGAACCCGCGTGCTTGATAAATCAAGCCGCTATATAATGTTCAAATATTTATTGCACTACATATCACTCCTCTCTACCTTGCCGGCACAGGGAGGTGAAAGGAGAACGATCCTCTCTATCTACCTTTGCGCCTATATCGCGGGATATCAGGCGGAGGCGGATATATTTTGCCGGCCAGACGAAGTATCAATGTCAACGAGACTATCGCCACACAGAGGATAACAAGCAGTAAAATAAATGGTAGTTCAATACGCACCATACGTGCTGCTCCTCCGATCAGCAGGCCGATTCCGCTCAACAAAGAGACCATTATTAGCCGTTGTTTACCGAGAGTTTTGTACTGCTGAGTAAGCTTACTCTCTTTACTATCACGACCAGTAAGATATGGTGTGACCTCACCGTGAAATAAAGATATATCCCATGCAACGAGTGTCAGCGCTATTCCGCTAATTACAAGGATATCTATCGCAGCAAATAGAGAGGCGAATGCAAGCAGGCTAACGCCAAGGACAAACAGAAGTGAACTGATTCGCCCGCTCTGGAAATAGAACTCATTAACTCCCCACAATACGGCCAGTAAGAGTGAGAGGCTCATCAGAATAAGTGATGGGAAGACTGCTATTGCTGCTGCTGCCATCCCAAAAAAGAAGAGAAGAAGCGCAAGATAGTTCATCCTCTTCATCTCCTTTGGCGAGATAAGATCCACTCGATCTGCGGGGCTAATTGCCGCGTGACGTCCCAGTCAACTACTTGGATTCCTACACGCATCAGAGCAGCAAGGAGTGTCTTTCGCTCTGCAGCAACAAGACGATATGCAAGGATTGAACCGGGATCATCGGTACCAGCCCCTTGTGCGAGCAGTAATAAGTTGGGACTAACAACGATAATTCGATATTCACGTGCATGTAGTATCCCAAGAATCTCAATATCGTCTTCGACCAGCGGAGAAACAATAACTAGTTGAGAACGGCTGGGGAAAAAACGAGCCGGCATAAAGCGCAGATCCTGAAATACAGCTTTGTCTGCTATGTGAACACGCGCTAATGCTTCAAGGATTCGTTGACGTTGTTGTTTGCCATAACCAGGGTATATCCAATCAAGAAAAGCACCATAAGTTAACAGCCCAACATTATTTCCCGTGTCAAGGAAGTAATTAGCCAACGCAGCGGCTGCTCGGACTGAGTAAGTAAACTGGCCAAGATGTTGATTGGTCAGTGCACGTGCATCAAGAACGATCGTTACATCGGCAATTCGCTCTTGTTCATATTCATTCATGATCAGCCGATCATAACGGGCATAGGCTTTCCAATTTATCCGCCTAATGTCATCACCCGGAGTATAATCACGTACGCCGAAGAATGATGTTCCTTCCCCACCTTCCAACGCTGTGACCACGCCGGCGTAAACCTTGGTTCGCCGTGGCCTGATCGGTATTTTACTGAGTCGTTCATAATGCGGCAGCACAATGAGCGCGCTCTCACACGGTAGAATTTTCTCCCATCTTCCCAGCCCCCACTTATCCCATTGCGTCACCTGTACTCCGGAAAAACGATATTTCCCCCGTTCAGTTAAAAAAGAATATCTGACTTGCGTCCTTTCTCCGCCGTCCAATTTGATGAGTGTTGTCGCTGCTCCATCAGTTACTGTCAGCGGCTCCGGTAAGATATCTATCACTGCGATCATAAGGGAACTATCGGTCTCATTGGTAAGTGTGAGGACTACTTCTACGTCTTCTCCTTCTGTCGGAGTAACAAGTGATATTTCCCTGGTCACTTTGAGACTGATTATCTGCTCATTCAAAGTAGTGATGATAAAGGCGAGTCCATAGAGAAGTAGCGGCATAGCTAAGAGGATCAGTTCTCCGCGCCGCATTACTATCCCAGTAATCACCAGTGTGATAATCATGCTGCTCGGTATGACGATGCGGCTTTGTATCCGCGGCAACCCTCTTAGACGCATCTTCATATCAAATCTTCGGCACAGCCGTAGTACGAATGATAGTTTCAATGACATTTGCCGCAGTCAGTTTCTTTGCCCAAAGATCAGGACTGAGAATCAAACGGTGCGCTAAAGCTGGTATCGCCAACTCTTTAATATCATCTGGGAGAACATAATCTCGCCCTTCTATAGCGGCTAAAGCACGCGCTAACTTGAGCAACGCCAATGTTCCGCGCGGACTGGCGCCAACATAAACATTGGAATCACTCCGTGTTCGCTGAACTAATTGGACAATATAACGCTCAATGTCAGGATCAATAAAGACACTCTCTACAGCTTTCCGCGCTTCCAATAATTGTTCTGAGTTAGTGATCGCAGATAGCTCTACTTCATCTGCCTGACGAATGTGCCGGCGGTGCAAAATTTCAATCTCTGAATCCAGGTCTGGATACCCCATCTGTAGCTGAAGAATAAACCGATCGATCTGCGCTTCAGGAAGAGGAAAAGTACCTTCAAACTCAATCGGATTTTGAGTGGCAATGACGATGAACGGCAGCGGCAACGATTGGGCCTCTCCTTCCAATGTAACCTGAAATTCTTGCATCGCTTCCAGTAAAGCTGCTTGTGTTTTAGGTGTCGCCCGATTGATCTCATCGGCTAAAATTATATTGGCAAAGATCGGGCCAGGTCGGAGAGTGAATGACCCACTGTTGCGGTCAAAGATATAAGTTCCGGTGATATCGCTCGGCAGCAGATCAGGCGTAAATTGAATCCGCTTAAACTTAAGGCCTAAGACTTGCGCAAAACTTTTAGCAGCAAGAGTTTTGGCCAACCCTGGGAAATCCTCAAATAAGATATGTCCTCCAGAAGAGAGGATTCCGGTCATTACAAGCCGCAGTACCTCTCTTTTTCCGATTATCGCCCGCTCCAATTCAGTGATGATTTGGCCAGCCAGTTCTTTGACCTGTAGTACTTTCATTCTAACTCCTTAGGTGTGACCATCAACAGACTAAGAGTAAATTGTAATTACTCAGGGGGTCAGAAGCCAGGAGCCAGAATCCAGAAT
>CAZORT010000113.1:0-3072 GCA_964582575.1 uncultured Thermotogae bacterium | reverse complement strand
TATATGTAGCGCAATAAATATTTGCACATTATTATGTAGCGGCTTGATTTATCAAGCACGCGGGTTCAATAGTAGTCGGGCTCGTCCCTGAGCCCGACCTCGGGGTCAGAGACGACCCCGAGTACAGAACCCCTACAGAAAATACATGTAACTATTTATTACGTTCTATATAACAGAGCATCGTTGACATGACACTATCCTGTTACGCAATATATTTCTCTATTGTTTTAGCTGATACGTGCACTGCGGTGCCGATATAATAACTGGGAGACCAAATCTCTTCTTGAGTTCAGGAAATCTTTTAAACAACCTTAAAGAGGCAGTTCCGTTGAGTATTTTAACTATTGCAGAGGAGAATCCATAGGCAGAGATGAGATGAGATTGTCGGAGAGGGTACATAGGTGTCCCAATTTGCAAACTGGTAAGGTCTGGGACTGGAACTCCACTAAAGTGATACTAGCAAGAGCCTTACCCCCAGGGCTGGGGAATGTCAAGCCCATGGAGATGGAACCTCTGTGCTTCCGAGAAGAAGTTCTCTCTGTGAAGCAGGAAGAGACCGTTTTTAACCGGTTGTAGTTCACATTGATCTCTACTCCTAACTATGTTATTATAATATTAAGGATGGAGGTAACTTAGTAAAATGTATATTATTATTGTCGGAGCAGGAGCTATTGGAGCAAGTTTTGTTGAGATCGCTGCGCGGGAGAAGAACAATATAGTGCTTATTGAGATTGACCCGACGCGTGCCAAGGAGATGGGTAGTAAGTACGATATTAATGTTCTTAATGCTGATGCAACTTCGTTGGAAACAATGCACGACGCAGAAGCCGAGCGGGCCGATGCACTGATCGCCACTACCAGTGACGATGCCACCAACTTGATGATCATCGCGATTGGAGAAGATCTAAAAATTCCTTCTCTCGTATCGATAGTCAATGACAAAGAGCACGTAGATTTCTTCCGTAAGCTGGGTGCCTATGTAGTGGAGAATCCAGAAGAGATTATTGCCAACCATCTCTACAATATGGTTAAACGCCCCAAGGTAAAGGACTTCACACCGCTGAATGGTGGTGCACAGGTCTTCCGGTCTACGACTACTAAGAAGAGCACAATAATCGGCAAGAGTTTGCGTGAATGTGGTAAGCAAGGATTGATACCAGCTTCTGTGTTGATCGTCTCCATTGCACGTGACGGTAAGACAATAATTCCCTCAGGTGACACTGTTGTTCAGCCTGGAGATTTGATCACTGTTTTCTCCTGCTCTCGCATCAACGATAAGTTGATCGAGCAACTGACCGGATGAGTATTATCCCTGCTTACGTCCGCAACGACCTGCGAATAATCCTCCGTGATCTGGGCCGTCTTATTCCAATAGTGGGGATAATGGCCCTTATCTCTATGATTATCTCGCTGATCTTTGCTGAATATCACGCCCTTCTTCCGCTGCTTATTACTGTTGGAGTATCATTCGCGTTGGGTGCAGCATTGTACTTTCCCTGCCGTATTGCTGGTGCCACAAAGCTAAAACACGGAATGATGATTGCCGCCTTTGGATGGCTCCTTACTGCGGCAATCGGATCGCTGCCATTCATTCTGATTGCGTCCTTTTCGGCTCAAAGTTGCGACATATTGCTCTATTTTCGCAATCCATTGACCGCATTTTTTGAAGCGATCTCTGGGTTTACCGGCACAGGTTTGACAATGGCCATTCGCCCTGACCTCCTGCCCCGCACATTGCAGTGGTGGCGGAGCTTTAGTGAATGGATTGGCGGAATGGGGGTAATTGTCTTGATGCTAACTCTCCTTGCTGGACCGCGCCCTGGGACGGGAACACATAGCCTTTACTACGCAGAGGCACACGGTGAAAAGATCCACCCGAGTATTATCTCAACCCTGCGTACTATGTGGTGGATTTACTTATCTTATACATTTATCAGCATCACCATTTTGTGGGGAGCAGGAATGCCAATATGGGAAGCAGTCAACCATGCGATGACCGCAATCTCCACCGGCGGATTCACAATTACAGATAATAGCATCGCTTATTATAACAATACTACTATCGAACTTGTTCTCCTGCCAATTATGATCTTTGGCGCGATCAGTTTTGCCGTACACTACATACTGATACGTGGGAAAGGAATGATATTGGGGCAAGATTTCCAGACTCGCTGGCTGTTTATCATTTTGGTCGGAGGAATTCTCTTGCTCACACTGGAAAAGAGTTTAGCTATGAGCCCTCTCTCTGCATTGCGTATAGCAGCGTTTCAGTTTACCTCGGCAATTACTTGTACCGGCTTTCAAACAGCGGAAATTGGTTACTGGAGCACCACAGCACAGCTGCTCCTTGTGGGAGGAATGTTCATTGGTGGAGCAGCCGGATCTACTGCCGGTGGAATCAAAATCATACGGATATTAATTCTTGTAAAAGGGGTGCAATGGCGATTTCGTAAGATCGTTGCACCGCAAAAAGCAATCGTTCCATTCCGCATTGGGACGACCACAATCGATGATGCTGATGCAAGCCGCCGCTTGGAGGATGCCTCGTTAATTATTTTCCTATGGATGATATTTCTTGTAATCGGGGTTTTTGTGCTCTTGCAGACAGTGCCGCCAAACTTTACTCTCTCAGAGATCATCTTTGAAGTGGTAAGCGCACAGGGAAACGTTGGCTTAACAACGGGAATCACTAATCCTGAGATGGCTCCTTTATCTAAAGTGACCCTCGCATTCAATATGTGGATCGGCCGCTTGGAAATTATTCCGGTGCTGATACTTATCAGAGCACTCTTTTTACGTCGCATTGATTGATATTATTATAGTATCTTGCAGAAATCTCTGCACTTAACGCTAGGGAATAAAATCCGAAATCCGAATATCGAAATTCGAAACAAGCACGAATGACCAAAATCTCAAATTCGAAACAAGTTGTGGATAGATTGTTTTGGTCATTTGAATTTTAGGTTTTGAATTTGTTTCGTGCTTCGTACACAACAAATGGAACACCGCCCGAAGCTTTTCCTCTCGCAAACAGAGTTAATGTTTGTTCGAGTTCTATGGTAGTCGGGCTCG
>CAZORT010000112.1:0-3106 GCA_964582575.1 uncultured Thermotogae bacterium | reverse complement strand
GCGAGCACCTGTTTGTCATTCTTCCTCTGATCGCGGTATGTTGCAACCACAACTGTAAAGAAGATTCATTCGAACTTTACATATTATATGTCGTAAACTTTCCATCTTCGGTTCAATCTCCCCGGCCCGTTATCCACATAAACTATCAAAGAGCACTATAATCTTAAATTGCCTTGATATTTATATTCCCACTTGAGGTATCGATATGGATTTTCGCTGTTGGGTCTTTGCCTATCTGTCCGACCAAGCTCCCTCGATCTAGTTGACCGGTAATGATCAGCTCAAAATTATCGATTTTGATTTCTCCTGATCCTGTTTCGGCACGCAATTTGAAACTCGCATCGCGGGGTAACTTAAGGCGCGCGTCCCCTGAACCAATCTCTAATATCCACTTTACATCATCTTTGATCGTTGACTTAATATCGATATTACCGCTGCCGGTATCGACATTAATTGTCCCGCCAATCTCTTCTAATATGATATTTCCCGAGCTTGTATCAGCAGAGAGATCGCCTCCGATCTGCGTTGCTCGTACATTTCCGCTGCCGGTATCGGCATTGACGTTCCCTTTGATCTGTGAAGAGCTGATATTGCCGCTCCCTGTGTCAGCCTCTATATCTCCTTCCACCTGAGAGATAATGATATTGCCACTGCCAGTATCGGCGTTGATATCGGTTTTGATCTCCTCGATTTCGATATCGCCAGAGCCGGTATTAGCACTGACCGGGCCTTTTATTCCTTTGATCTTCTGATTTCCAGAACCTGAATCGAGCTCAACTGCTGTTTCAGGCGGAACCGTGATCAGAAAATTCATCGTCACTTGCGGCCCCCAGAACCATTGCTGCGCATATTCATCGATATCACCGATGCGCACAATGTTATCCCTCTCGCGTACCGGCGGATCCTCTTTTATCTTTGCCGCGATCGTGAGCGCTTCCTCTTCACTCCATGCCCGCACCTGGAAATGGGAGAGGATATCGAGCGTCCCTGGCTCGCCTTGCGTGATCACGATATTACCGCTTCCTGTATCAACCTCGAGATTAAGCGGGCCACTAATATGGATTACTTTATGGAAAGAATCTTTTACTTTGACCATTGTATTCTGTCTCCTTTTGTAGTTTGAAGTTTCAATCCCAATCGATTTTAATTCGGCTTCCCCATCGGGTTTTTCTGCGCCTAGAAAATAAGAGCGAGATGACCGCGGCTAATAAAAGGATGGGGAGCATCACCAACAGAATCGGACCTATCACAACGAGCACCACGCCTAATATGCTGATAAACAGCACTGCCAGGCCGATCCCGCCGCCGACAAGACCGACTAAGATGAGAGGTACTGCGAGCAGAACGCCGGCTGAGCTGATCACCACCCCAACAAGGGTGATGATCGCACGGACCAGTCCCCTAATAAATCTACTGATAACTTGCATATCAACCTCCTTATCTGTTGTAACTTTACATGTACCTTGCCGGTATTATTCGTCTTTATTGACGTTCGCCTTAATTTGCACCTTCTTTCTAACCACAGCAGAATCATCCACCTTAAGAGATTCAAAATATTCTACTGATTCAATCGCGCAATCTGGGCCAATCACTATCTTGTTTCCACGAACGGTCTCCGCGCGGGTCGCTTCAAGATAGATCTCATCGCCCTCTATCAGTTGGCAGCGGAGCTCAGCTGCTTCTCCATAGCCGAAGAGACGTGCCAATCCACCTAAAATTATCCCTCGTCCTTGCCAAATATTGCGACGTACTTCGATCCATTCACCGCCGATTTCGCCCACTTTGCACCGTCCTCCCATCTGTATCTCTACCTTGTCGGCGGAGAGGAGTTGGTCGATCGTAAAGGCGCCGCTCGTTCTAAAAATATCGGCCTCTACATTCCCATCTACTCCAAGGCCACCGCTTATTTTGATGTACCCGCCAAGGATATTGCCCGACACTTTGATTGAACCGGCAGTCTTGATCTCTTTGACTTTTAAGTTTCCTTTGAAGTGACAGCTGCCGCTGATCTCTACTTCATCTATCTGCGCGTCATCATTGAAAACAATACTTCCTGAGGCACGCAAACGAGAAGCAATAGTCCGGCCGTCAACCCTCGCTGATCCTGATACGCGGATCTCCTCAGCCTCTACATCACCAGCGATCTTTCCGTAGCCGGATATTGAAATTCGTTCATACACGCCGCTGTCAATCCGTCCTGCTCCGGCCAAAGTTGCAGAATTTCGTTTCTCTTTCATAATTAATTTGCCTCCATCGTTAAATCAAGTTTCACTGCGTCGAAGATCGCTCTCAGATCGACCTTCATTATCATCTCTATATCAGGGTCAAAGAGAACTTCTGCCTGAGCAACAAGAGCAAGAGGGATGTTCGCTGAGATTCCGCCACTGCTCACTTGTTTGCGCAGTAAATATAATTGCCATTCGTCCGTTGCGGAAAGCGCGTCGAGCTCCAATTGCGTGATGACACTGTGCGCCAACTTAAGATCAGCGATTGTTCTTTCGGCGCAATGCAGACGTTGCAAAACGGCCAACGCAAAGATTTGTTCGAAGGTATACGGTGTAGAGGGCTCATCAACAGAACGATAGAGAGCCGTAATCTCCGTTGGCAAGCGGTCGATTCCAGGAAAGGATTTCAGTCGCTGCAGATTTATCTGACTTAGTTCGACTTGCTCTACAGACTTATTGATCTGTTCTGCTAACTCGTCCAGCGGATACTTCTCTTTGAGTTGTTGTATTCGATCAATTCGTTCAAGGATTTTCTCGCGGACGAAGAACGTCTCTTGCCCGGTAAACGTAGCTTTTCTGATAAACCACGATGCTGGAATCAGCCCCTTACGTTTCCACCGGTATAGCTGTCCGTAGGAGATATTCGCTTCAATTAAGAGATCTTTTTTCGATATTATTGTTTCGGTTTCCATCGCTCTCCTGTTTTGGATAATAAAATACTGTTACGTTCTATCGATTACTAATTGTGCCTGGTCTCGTTGTCGCTCGCCGTTTTATACGGTAAAACTCCGCAACAAATCTATTACACAATCGGTAGTCTTCTATCATCAGCAAACCTCATTAATCTGATTATTGGAGATATTATAACATAACATTGTTAC
>CAZORT010000111.1:0-3155 GCA_964582575.1 uncultured Thermotogae bacterium | reverse complement strand
GCGAAGGATCTTATAGCGCTCAGGGCAGGCTCCGGGAGAAATCTTTAGATCTCTCAGTCATAATGACTCCTTCGAGATGAGAGAGTATCGTTGACATGACAATAGTGTGAGGAGGGATTAGTGAAGAAGACAAGAGTAGTGCAGTGGGGGTTAGGAGCGATGGGAAGCGGCATGGTTAAACTCATGCTGGAGAAGGCTAATATTGAGATTGTCGGTGCCATTGCTCATCGCAGTGATAAGGTTGGGCAAGACTTGAGTAATGTGCTGGGGTTAGAACAAGAGACCGGAGTGATCGTTACGGCAGAGAGCGACGCCAGTGCGACATTAAGTAGCAGCAGAGCCGATATATTGCTTCATGCCACCTGTTCTACGACCATCGATGCTTTTCCCCAGATCAGAGCGGCTATCACAGCTGGATTAAATGTCATCTCTATCGCTGAAGAGCTTGCTTATCCGCACGTTCAGCAGCCCAAATTAGCGCAAGAGCTCGATGAATTAGCATGCAAATACGGAGTGACCCTACTGGGAACAGGAATCAACCCCGGGTTCATCCTTGATTCATTGATCATCGCGCTGACTGGTGTAAGTTGCAGCATCAACCGGATCAAAGCGCGTCGCGTAAACGATCTTTCACCGTTTGGGCCAGCTGTAATGCGTACTCAAGGTGTGGGAACGACGGTCGAGGAATTTGCGCAAGGGATCGCTGACGGATCGATCGTCGGCCATATCGGCTTTCCTGAATCGATCACAATGATTGCCGACAGTATCGGTTGGAAGCTGGATGAGATTAAGCAGAGCCGCAACCCGATCATCTCACAGGTAGAGCGGAAGACACCATACGTAGAGGTGAAACCAGGCATGGTAGCCGGCTGTCATCATATTGGGTACGGAATCATCGACAATGAAGCGGTGATAGTCTTAGAACATCCACAGCAGATCCATCCTCATTTGGCAGAGATAAAGACAGGAGATTATATTGAAATAGAGGGAACCCCGCCGATTAATCTAACAATTGAGCCGGAGATCCCTGGTGGGTTAGGAACGATAGCCATAGCAGTTAACATGATTCCTGCGGTGATCGCCGCTCCTGCTGGTCTGGTATCGATGCGTGATTTACCGTTACCAACGATGCTCGCAAAGAGATTACAAAGAGGTGATCGTTAGTGGAAGGACGTAAAGGAGATTGGGTGCAGATTTACAAGGTGCTCCTGCAACCGGAGCAGCGGTCGCCGTATATTCCTGAAGATACGAAACGAGTTCCATTGGAATTGCGCGTCAAAGGGTTTCTCAGCCATGATGCCAAACTCAACGATGAGGTAACGATCATCTCCCTTGCCGGGCGAACTCTGACCGGCAAATTAGTGGCGATATCTCCGCAATACGGCCATGACTTTGGTAAGCCTATTCCAGAACTCCTTTCGATCGGAAATGAGCTGCGAATGCTACTCAACGAGGGAGAAGAGAGATGAAAGACGCAAGTTATCTTGCAGTTATGGCACGACGTAATGAAGTGATGAAAGAATCGGTAGGGATTGACTATGAGCAATTTGAAACCAGTCTGCTCGCATTCGATTATGAACGATTGATGGCGATAACCGGTTACAGTCTTGATGATGTCTACGCGATCCAGAGAAAGACGCAAGTTGGAAATACCCCGCTGGTGGAACTTAATAATATTACGGCATTAGTCCGACAACTTGCGCCACAGGGTAAAGGGGCGCGGATATTCATCAAAGACGAAGCGGCCAATCCCTCAGGAAGTTTTAAAGATCGCCGCGCTTCGGTATCTGTCTACCATGCCAAAGTCAATGATTATCCAGGAGTAGTAGTTGCTACCAGTGGAAATTACGGAGCAGCAGTCGCTTCACAAGCGGCAAAATATTCTTTGCGCTGCATTATTGTGCAAGAGACCTTCGATAGTCAGGGTCTTGGCCAACCAGAGATCGTGGAGAAAGGAAGGGCGTGCGAAGCTTACGGTGCTGAAGTGCTTCAGTTGACCGTCGGACCGGAGCTCTTCTCCATCTTTCTTCAAGTAATTGAAGAGACAGGATATTTCAATGCTTCGCTCTACACGCCGTTCAGCATTGCAGGGATAGAGACATTAGGTCATGAATTGGTAATGCAGCTGCGCGATAGGGAAGGCCGGGATCCAGATATGGTAATCGTCACCCATGCCGGCGGCGGGAATATCACCGGTACCACCCGTGGGGTGAGGGAGGCCGGCTGCCAAGCAATGATGGTAGCAGCGAGCGTTGATCTGCGTGGTCTCCATATGGCATCGGATAAAGATTTCAATCGTAAAGCGTTCACAACAGGACATACTGGGTTCGGCATTCCCTTTGCCACCAAACCGGACCGATCAGATGTACCGCGCAATGCAGCGCGTCCGTTACGGTATATGGATCGTTATGTAACAGTTACGCAAGGGGAAGTATTCTATATTACCGAGGCGCTGGCGCAGTTGGAAGGGATGGAGCGAGGTCCAGCGGGAAACACTTCATTGGCTGCGGCATTCGTCTTAGCACAGGAGATGGAAAGAGATCAGATTATCGTTGTTCAGGAGACAGAGTATACAGGAGCCGGCAAACATCCCACTGCACAATTAACATTGATGCAGCAGATGGGGATAAAGATTCAACGTGGTGATCCGCAGGAGAATATTCCCGGCAAAAAGATTGTCTTACCGCAGCATCCCAGCCAAATACGAGTACAAGAGATTGATCTTAATCTGCTGCGGCGTTCATACATTAAAAACGCTGTTGCCTCTGTAGAAGATTCCCAAATGCTTACTGATGAGTGCCTTGACTTTCTCGCTGTTGAGACACGTTCTGACCGCACATTCATTGAAGAGACGATCGCTATGCTCAAAAGGGGATGAGAATGGAGAGAAAAGATGACTATTTGCAGCGCAGGAAAGATTTAAAAAACTTGACGGATGAGGAGCTCAATCAACGGTTTTGGGAACTGACAGAGAAGATCATCGATCCTCTGATTGAGCTTGGAAAGAACCACACCACTCCGTCGATTGAACGGTCGATCCTGTTGCGGATGGGGTTCAGCAGCTTGGAAGCAAAAGAGATCGTTAACTGCTGCCAGGAACATAATCTATTACGTAAAGGTGCCGGTCATGTTCTCTGGAAATTGGCGCAACAGCG
>CAZORT010000110.1:0-3156 GCA_964582575.1 uncultured Thermotogae bacterium | reverse complement strand
TTAACATCGCAAAAGTGTAGTTGTTTCAGAGCTACACATGCCTCGTTATATCATATTCCATCTATTCTCTACTCCTTTAACGCGATTATATATGCCTGTAACTGAGATTCCAGAGCACCATATTCCGCTGCTCTTTTCTCTTCTTTGTCGATAATATCGGCCGGTGCTTTGGCACGGAAAAGAGGGTCATTAAGACGTCTCTGTAAAGAACTTAGTTCTTGCGATGTCTTTTTTAACATACCCTCCAGACGGGCGCGTTCCTTTGCCATATCGATCAATCCTGCTAACGGAATAAAGATTTCTGCTTCATCCACAATCTGTTTCGCTGCATTCTCTGGAGGTGTGATTTGCTGATCTATCTTTATATGATCGGCATTGACCAATGTAGAGAATACAGAGAGCTTCTCTTCCATCAGCGTGATGATTCTCTTATCTTCTGTGTTAATGAGAATCTGAATCAGCGCTTTTTGCGGGATACGCAGTTCCGCACGTACTGTTCTTACTGCCTTGACCATCCGTTGAAAGAGATCGATGATCTCTTCTGCTGTTGGATCAATTAAGTTATGATCAGCAACGGGAAAGGGTTCAATCGCGATAGGCGACTCTCTGTGATCAATCCGTTGCCATATCTCTTCGGTAATGAACGGGATAAATGGATGGAGTAGTTTTAAAATCTCTTGTAATAAGTAGTAAATAACTGCTACAGCCTCTTTATTATTATCCGCGCTGTCAAGGCGCTGCTTCACAATCTCCAGGTACCAATCACAGAACTGATGCCAGACAAAGTCATAAAGGGCATTAGCCGCGAGGTTAAAGCTGTAAGAGGCGAAATAGTTGCGTATCAGTTCGGTCGTCTTTGTCAACTGCGAGACGATCCATCGATCTTCTATCTCCTGTAATTGTGGCAGTTCATTTGGCCTGTCATCTCCTATTTTCAGGAGAACAAAGCGTGCCATATTCCAGATCTTGTTCAAAAAGTTACGGCTCGCTTCAATGTCTCGCATTGCAATCCGTATCCCCCGCCCCTTAGAGGAAGATTGAGCAAGCGAGAACCGTAAAGCATCCATCCCATAGAGCTCTTTTATCTCTAATGGATCAATGATATTTCCGCGCGAAGAACTCATCTTGACCCCATGCTCATCCTCAACGAGTGGCGTGAAGTAGACCTCTTTGAAGGGAATATCAGCTTGAAAATGAAGTCCCATCATAATCATCCGCGCAACCCAGAAGAAAATAATATCAAACCCGGTGATCAGAAGTGAAGTGGGATAAAAATATTTAAGCTCCTCTGTCTGCTGCGGCCAACCCATTACTGAGATAGGCCATAGAGCCGAGCTGAACCAAGTATCGAGCACATCAGTCTCTTGCTCGATATTACTGCTCTGACAGGCGCTGCATCTCTGAGGAGTCTCAGTCACTACAGTAATTTTTCTACAATCTAAACAGTGCCAAGCCGGAATACCGTGCCCCCACCACAATTGTCGTGATATGCACCAGTCCTTGATCTTCTCCAACCAGTCAAAGTAGAGTTTCTTCCAACGAGCAGGGGTAAATTTGATAGTATCAGTACGGACAACTTCGATCGCTGGCGCAGCGAGATCGGCCATTGAGACGAACCATTGAGTAGAGATAAATGGCTCAATCGGTGTGTCACACCGCTCGCAATGCCCGACAGAGTGGCGATAGAGAACAATCTTCTCTATCTGGCCGCACTTTTTCAGATCAGCGACGATCTGTTTGCGCGCGATATAACGATCAAGGCCGGCATACGGACCGGCATTCTCATTAAGAGTACCATCATTATTTAGAATATTTATCTGCGGCAGATTATGTCGTTTGCCGATTTCAAAGTCGAGTGGGTCATGAGCAGGGGTGATTTTAAGTATGCCTGTGCCAAATTTTGGATCAATCTCTATCGCGTCGACAATCGGCAGATCTCGTCCTAATAACGGCAGAATCACTCTCTTTCCCAGCAGTGAATTTCTCAGTTGATCAGTAGGATTAACCGCAACAGCACTATCTCCGAGCATCGTCTCTGGCCGGGTAGTAGCAATGGTGATATGTTCAGTAGAATTTTGCAGCGCATACCGAATAAAGTAAAGATTGTCGTCAACCTCGCAATGGATTACCTCCACATCAGAGATGGCAGTCTGACACCGTGGGCACCAATTGATCAGCTGCTTATCTCGATAAATGTAGCCCTCATTATAAAGCCTGACAAATGCTTCGCGTACCGCAATGGAGAGACTATCATCGAGCGTGAACCGTTCGCGTCGCCAATCAGGGGAAAGACCAAGCGCTTTCATCTGCTGCTGTATGTGTCCGCCACACTTTCGCTTCCACTCCCAAACTTGTTCGACGAATTTCTCGCGACCGAGATCATGACGAGTGCAATTCTCTTTGGCCAGTTGGCGCTCTACAACATTCTGTGTTGCTATTCCGGCATGATCCATCCCTGGGAACCAGCAGGCAATATAGCCATCCATCCGCTTGTACCGGATAAGAACATCGTGCAACGTGTATTGTAGCGCATTCCCAATATGCATTGCCGCAGTGATATTCGGCGGCGGGATAACCATTGTAAACGGTTCTTTGTCCCAGTCGATATCAGCATCAAATAGATTGTGTTCTTCCCAGAACGAATAAATTTTATCCTCCACATCAGTAGGGTCATAGCGCTTCAGAAGTTCCATTCCTTGCTTCATATTAAGCTTAATTATAGTTAATTTACTTCTTTTCGCAACAAAGACTTATCACATACAAGATGAGTACGGAACAAGGAGATCTTTCGCTCGTGGGATGAGCATGAGATAGCACTGATAATACCTCCTCTATGTACGTCTCCCTGTGCTGCCAGCGAGGCAGAGAGGCGGTGGTGCAGGGAATTAACTACGGAAGAGCACTTGCTGGGTGTAGTAGCCGATCCTGCTTACTACACCCCGCGGAGACGACGGAGAAGGAAACTATGAACGTGCACGATACCTGCATATTGGCATAGCATTAACAGAAGCAAATTCACTGTTAAGAGGATTGCCAAGCAGTGTTTGTCACTAAATTACGGGGAAGCTCGCCTAACCTTTTCCTATCTGATCATCGCAAAGACTGCGTTTAACATGCCTCCCATGATGAATGCCACAACTATCGTTGACAGGGCAA
>CAZORT010000109.1:0-3160 GCA_964582575.1 uncultured Thermotogae bacterium | reverse complement strand
CTTATTTTCCTATGTAAGGAGGAAATTATGAAAATTGCGTTTATCGGTGGGGGAATGATGGCTGAGGCGATGATCAGCGCGATTATAACCAAAGAAGCTCTTAGTCCAGAGGCGATCACCGTGAGTGATATCGATCAGGATCGACTCAAAATATTAGGGGAACGGTATGGGGTTCAATCGACTGCGGATAACTGCCGTGCTATTCAAGGAAAAGATATTGTAATTCTGGCAATTAAGCCACAGGTTATTCGTGAAGTGGCCGCTGCTCTACAAACGGAACTGCGACCAGGCCAGTCAGTTATTTCCATTTTAGCTGGAGTAGGGCTCGCTGCTCTGAGAGAATATCTGAAACATGATGCAATAATCCGGGTGATGCCTAATACTCCGTCTCAAATAGGCGAGGGGATGAGTGTGTGGACAGCGACAAAGACGGTCTCACTGGATCACAAGCGTATAGTCGGCACGATCCTTGCTGCAATGGGTAAAGAGATCTATTTTGATGCTGAAAAGTATATTGATATGGCCACTGCAATTAGTGGTAGTGGACCGGCCTATGTATTCTTAATCACTGAGGCGCTGACTGATGCGGCAGTACATATCGGAATACCGCGCAAGACAGCATCAGAGCTTGTGTTGCAAACCTTTCTTGGATCGGTACTCTTTGCCCAGGCAAGTGACAAGCACCTGTCCGAACTGCGTAATATGGTGACCTCTCCTGGAGGAACGACTGCTGCCGGTTTATTCTCTCTTGAGAAAGGGAACTTACGGGCAACCTTAACGGAAGCGGTCATTGCCGCTTACCAGAGAGCAAAGGAGTTAGGAAAAGAATAGGCTGTAAATACCAGTCAGGGTAAAAGTTCCGCGGTGATGGCTTAGAGTTAGAAAAGAACAAAGATAAGCTGAGCAACATCTGAACCTTGTTCCTGACAATCGGAGCAAGTTATGTTAAAATTATCTGTTAATGAATAAATTTTCCACATTTCCCGCAGGAGGATATTGATGGGACAAATGATCGACCCGATACTGCAAGTGAACAGTATCCGCAAACGGTTTAACAGTGTTGAAGCGGTCAAAGAGATTTCGCTCGTTGCTCATCCAGGAGAGATTCTTGGGCTGCTCGGTCCCAATGGAGCAGGAAAAACTACGGCCATTCGGATGATTATGGGGATCATTCAGCCTGATCAAGGTGAGATCATCTTTCGTTCTAACGGTCAATTTGGCCGATTGGACAGAAGGCATATCGGATATCTGCCGGAAGAGCGCGGCCTCTATGCTGAGGCCAAAGTTCTTGACACATTAATCTACTTAGCTGGCTTAAAAGGAATTGCTCCTGGAGAAGCGCGACGCTCTGCACTGGAGTGGCTCGATAAACTCAATCTAACTGATTGGGCACGTCATAAGATCAGTAAACTCTCAAAAGGGATGGCACAGAAAGTCCAATTCATCGCCTCAATCCTCCACAAACCAGATCTTGTTCTCTTTGACGAGCCATTCACTGGTCTTGATCCAGTCAACCAGGATCTCTTCCAAGGGTTCATCCGCCAATTACGCGACGACGGGATGGCAGTACTTTTATCATCGCACCAGATGAATTTGGTGGAGGTCTTATGCGACCGTATCTTTTTAATTAATAAAGGAGAGCAGGTTTTATACGGTGATCTGTCAGAGATCAAGAAAGCCCATGGCGAGAATCTGGTCCGTCTGCGCTTTAATGGTGACGCTTCTTTTCTCCAAACGAGTACGCTTGTGAAAGACATTACCGTCTCGGAAAATGAAGTCCAGTTTAAACTTCCGCAAGGAGTCAAGCCAGGTCAATTTCTGCGCACTATCCCTGAGGATTTGGCGATCGAAGAGATCGTGATCGAACGGCCGCCGCTCCATGATATATTTGTCAGCACAGTAGAAAGGAGTAACAGATGAAAAGTAGCGATCTAATCAAAGTTACAAAATGGGAATTACGGCAGAATCTGATGACAAAGCAATTTCTTGTGATGACGATCGTTATTCCCCTAATGATGGGATTTTTCGGTGGTATATCAATCTTGGTGGAACATCTGGCAGGTGATCAGGTGCGCCAGATTGCAATAGTTGATGAAAGCGGCCTTATCTACGCTGAGCTGTTATCCCGCCTCCGCCTGGTCGATGCACCTGAGCAACTCTTTAAGTCTAATATGACGCGTGATGAACTGCTGCAGCAATTATCAGCCGGTGATATAGATGGAGTGCTTATCATCGGCAGCGATATCCTTACGACCAATCTTGTGCATCTATATGTGCGTGATATCGGTATGCTGGCAAGAAATAATTTACATCGAGAATTGACGAGCATAATTACCGAGCAGCGATTGGCGCAAGCAGGACATGACCCAGTAAAGATCAGAGAGTTGACGGCAGCGGTGATGGTGGTTCCTCAATTGGTGGGAGCGGAGGAGATAGGATTTGCCGCTATTGGTGTGCCGATCGGAATCGTAGTAGTCTTATTGATCGGCACGATGATCTCTGGTGGGATGCTGCTGCAAAGCATAATTAAGGAGAAAGATAACCGGGTGGTAGAACTGATTATGTCTTCAGTATCAGCGCGTGATTTTATGGCCGGTAAGATATTGGGCTATGGCGCAACAAGTCTGCTACAAATTGCGATCTGGCTCGCAATTGGCCTGCCGATCGTTAGCCATTTCTTCGATATCCCACTCGGTATTGTCTCCTGGAGTCAGTGGCTCCTCTACCTCGTCTATTTTGTACTCGGCTATCTACTTACTGCTACGCTCTATGCCACAATGGGAGCAGCGATGAAAGATGCTCAATCTGGGAGTCAGGTTCAGGGCTTTATTGGAATATTGCCTGCTGTGCCGCTCTTTATCCTGTCAGTAATTATTGCATCTCCAGACGTGTTATGGGTGCGGATCATGGGATTCATTCCTTTGTTCACTCCAGGAGTTATGCTCCTTAGAATGGCAGCCGGTCATGTATTGTGGTGGGAGATTGTTCTTAGTTTGGTCTTGCTCGCTGGCTTTGTTTATCTGTTGATGCGCTTGGCAGCGAAGATATTCCAGGTAGGGATGTTGATGTATGGAAAATCAGCGAATTTAGCGGAGATGTGGCGTTGGGTTAAAAGCGCGTAGAGTTTGTCGGTGTGCGGCGAGCGAAGCGAGGATTCTTA
>CAZORT010000108.1:0-3238 GCA_964582575.1 uncultured Thermotogae bacterium | reverse complement strand
GCAGCGATGATCGCCTCTGCGGTCACTGTCGCTCCGGTAATTCCATGTACATCCTGTTGCCAGATAAGCTCTGCCTCTGCTTTATAACCAGCAAATGTTGCAAGGAAACTATCCAGCCCAATTACATAAATGGGGGTTTCTGTATGGTGCCACACATGGACGCGTTGAATTATCCCCGCTGCATCCGTCTTAACGAACAGATTTATCGGTCCAGCCCAACCATCTTCAGTTCCCAGGAAGACAAAACCTGCCAACTGGCCGGCAGCGGTATGCAGCGCATAATAGGCAAAATCATTCTTTACGACAGGAGTAAAGGTCAATTTAGTGTCAGCAAGGAAATTTCCTAAATAAATCCGATGTCGGGCAATCTTGCTTATTTCCGGTTCTTCGCCGAATACTCCCGCAAAATATAAGCTGAGTACAATGACAGCAAATGCTGATAAACCGATGCCAATTAATTTAATCTTGCGATTGGACGAACAACATGATCCCACTTTACCACCTCCAAAGTTTTTTTGTACCCCATTACATCAGGATGTAATCCTCTGGCTAAGAGAATCATAGCACAGAATAATTGGTTTCTCAAAGTTGCCTCTACTGTCGTGTCAACGATACTCTGTCATTTCGTAGTAGTTTTGCCGACTGAGAAACTTTAGATTTCTCCCTGCCCTGTGTAATAGGACTACACGGAGCCTGTGGTCGAAACGACGGTTCTTGCCCAACTTGACACTACAAGGATCATTGGTGGTTTTCTCTTTGTTTCCATCGCTCTTTAGGCTATAATAAAAAACAGCAACAACAACGAGAGTTCTCAGACGTTGAGTTGTTATAATCTCACAGATGCTTAGAATAATTGCCACTCCCTTTAATATGTGATGTGGTAGACTGGATTTTGCTCTTAAACAGGAGGATGTATGGAAGAAAGGATTAATTTTTTAGAACGTTATATGGAGACAGCCTCTCCGTCTGGATTCGAGGAAGAAGCGACTCGTATCTGGAGAGCAGAGGCAGAGCGATTCGCTGAACGGACTTGGGTCGATACGCATGGTAACGCATTTGCTGTTATCAATGAAGGAGGAAGTCCGCGAGTTATGCTCGCCGGGCATGCTGATGAGATAGGATTGATGATCTCCTATATTGACGACAAGGGATACTTATCATTCCTTGAGATCGGCGGATGGGATCCGCAAATACTCCCTGGTCAGCGAGTATGGATCCAGGGGAAAGACGGCCCGATCCTTGGAGTGATCGGACGCAAGCCGATCCATCTTCTACAGGACGAAGAACGCAAAAAGGTCGTCAAGTTGGAAGACTTATGGATCGATATCGGAGCAAAGGACAAAAACGAAGTTGCTGAGTTGATCGAGATTGGGGATCCAGTTGTACTTGATTATGGATTCGCTAAATTACGGAATGACTTGCTCGTTGCACGTGGATTTGACGATCGTATAGGCGCATTCGTTATATTGGAAGCAGCACGATTACTATCTGCAATGTCCCCTAAGGTCGCTCTCTATGCAGTAGCAACAGTCCAAGAAGAGATCGGAGCGCGTGGGGCACGCACCAGTGCGTTTGGGATTGATCCTCATGTGGGAATTGCAGTCGACGTTGGTCATGCTTCTGATACGCCCGACATGGGAACGGAGAAGAAGAAGATCGGTGATATAAAGATGGGAGATGGGCCGATCATTGCCCGCGGCCCGAATATTAATCCGCAGCTATTCCGAATATTTGTCAATACAGCCAAGGAGAAGAAAATTCCGTATCAGATCGACGCCGCACCCCGGGGGACTGGAACCGATGCCAATGTGATCCAACTCACCCGCTCTGGAGTGGCAACCGGGCTAATCTCTATTCCAAATCGTTACATGCATTCACCGTGTGAGATGGTACATTGGGGTGATCTGGAAAAGGCCTCCCAGTTGATCGCCTATGTAGTGGCAACAATAGACTCAGATACCGATTTTATTCCTTCGTAACAGGCTGTTGCACAAAGTTCTTCTCTGTGCAACATAGAGACTCCACTACCGAGCCTCTTTTCTGGGGCTCGGTGCAGTGAAAAATAGACAGGTGGGTAGTAAACGATAGCAGAATGTCGTGTCAATCAAGAAATGTCATCTTGGCCGCAGGGAGAAATCTTTAGATTTCTCAGTCGTCAAGACTTCTTCGAAATGACAGAGTATCGTTGACATGAGAAGAGTCTTAACTGACGTAATATGGCTACAGAGAAGTCTGTTACATAAGAGATCCATTTTTCTGATCTCCCAGTTGCTGCTTACTTGACTTTCGCTCTTTAACCAAATAAATTTAGTGATGCTAAATTCTAATTTAACTTCATATTAAGCTCATAAGAGAGAGAATATAAACGATCAACAGGAGGATAAAGATGACAACCGCAATCGTAGTCTTCGGTTCAACGACAGGAAATACTGAGACATTAACCAGCAGCGTAGAGAAAGGTCTTAAAGAGGGTTCAGTGGATGTAACGATCAAAAATGTTACTCAGGCAAAGGTGGAAGAACTAAACTCTTATGATTGTATTATCTTTGGTTCCTCTACCTGGGGTCTTGGAGAACTGCAAGATGATTTTATTCCTTTCTATGAGAAGCTTGCTACAGTAACGTTACAAGGGAAAAAGGCAGCTGTGTTTGGGGTAGGAGATGAAGATAGCTTCCCTGATAACTTCTGTGAGGCTGTCGATATACTTGCTGAGAGGCTTACAAAATGCGGTGCAGTAATAGTCGCTGACAAGTTAAAGATTCAGACTGACTTAGGATCTGGCGTTGATACGGAGGCCGAGGAAAAAGCTAGAGTATGGGCGCTTAACCTTGCAAAATCACTTTGATCAATAATTCTTGACGATAATAACCAGTTTATAAGCAGATCGGCAGTTTGCCTGCCTGGGCGTGCCCACACGCCTGCCTGTGCGTATTCGCACGCAGACATGCAGACCGGTACGCCCCGTAAAGTCCTACTTTACGGGGGTGGATTATTGATGGACAGACCATGTAGTCGGGCTCGTCCCTGAGCCCGACCTCGGGGTCAGAGACGACCCCGAGTACCTGTTACAAGATTTCTTTCGGAGCCTGTCCTGTGCGCTATAAGATCCTTCGCTTCGCTCAGGATGACTGCAGAGCAGTCAGATTCCTCGCTCCGGTCATAGACGGTTTGCCTGCCCCGTAAAGTCTTACTTTACGGGGGTGGATCAATCGACGGTTTGTGTGTCATTAACCTCCGG
>CAZORT010000107.1:0-3258 GCA_964582575.1 uncultured Thermotogae bacterium | reverse complement strand
CGACCGGAGGTCAATGGAAGTTGCTCGCTGATACAAGACGTAACTTTGCTCGACATGGCATGCGGAGTCGTCTATAGTCCCGAAGTTCTTTCCTAATCCGTTACTGAATTATCATCATTTAACTTGCTGATTTTTCCACCCTCTCTTTACGCCAATGCAGTAAGCTTCTCTTTGAGAATGACGGTGATCAGATGCAATTCTTTCTCGTTGATATCTGGTTGATAGATACTGAACTCTTTTACCACAAACGGCTTGAGATTGCTGCGGTAATGGTATCCACCGATACGCCGTTCACGAACAACCAAATTAAGATCAAGCAGGTTTTGCAACGGAATTGTTGTGATGATTTCAGGAGCACAACCGATCCACACAGCTAATTGGTGCGCGGAATAGATTGCAGGAGCGCGGTTGATCAGAAAAGAAAGCAACCGGCGTTCTGGAATATCTCTTTTGCCTACCCGTCTGTTTATACTTTCAATGTGGCGCATAACCGCCGCTGGAAGCCCGTTTTGCTTTCCGCTTGTTTTATTTTGATCTGGTATAACAGGTTCTACAGCACTAATTACGTTGTGATATAATGCATCGGTCGGTAATCTCTGCTGCGCGGTCTGTTGCTCTTCTTTCAACCTCGCTATCTTTTCCCAATGGACGGGCTGCTGCTGATGTATTTCAGTTATAATAGACGGAACTTCAAACTTGATATATCCTAAAGTTTGGGCTACTTTCTCTAACTGCTGGATATTCTGCTCCTTCTTTGCCAGTTGTTCCTTGATCCTTATAATCTCTTGTTTTAGGGTCTCTTCCTGAGAGCTTTTCTGTTCTTTTTTGGCCTGGCTAATAGCCGCGATTAACGATTGGCTAACCTGTTTGAGCTGCGGGGTAGCGATCACGTCCAAGGAAGGAGTAAAGCCGGCATGGAATGTCTCCCTCTCGCGAACATTAATCGGAAGAATTATCTCTCCATTTACGTACACGTTATCTCCTACCCCAAGATGGGAAATCACTTCTTTGACTTCACTTTTGCGCCAGGGGAGGAGATCACAATAGACTCGCATATCAGCTTCATGGACGACACGGTGAAGAAAGAGAATTCCTGCTTGAGTTAAAACATCTTTTTCCACCTTTGCGCTCCGTTGTGAGATAATGATTGTTCCCAAACCGCGTTTCCGGCCGCGCAGAGCGATGCGCGCGATAAGTTCTTTGAGCTCAGTTCTAGTCCCCTGGGGAATAAATTCGTGGCTCTCTTCAATACCGATGATATAAGGACGCCGTAATTTTCCAGCTAAGCTCCAAATACGTTTGAGATAGTTTTTGAGAAATTCATTCCGTTCCTCTGCAAGGTAACTACTTAAATCCAGCACAAGTGGAATGCTTTTCTCTAAACTGATCTCAGCGATTTCAGCAGCACTTTGCAAATCTAGTTCAAGATCAACGTTGTCGCCAGATCCGATGACCAACACCTCAAAATGTTCTTTGAGCCCGAAGTACTCTCCGTCAATATCGACAATAGTCAATGGATAGTTATGTTTCAATAACTCTTCAAAGATCACGCCGGCGGTATTCGATTTCCCCGAACCGCGTATACCAAGAATGGCAATGCATTGCCCGATGATCTCATCAAGGGTTAATGTAAGATTACGACTGATATTAAGTGGAATGTTCTTTGCCATAACTCGATCTCCATTCTCTCTTGCCCCCACATCTGTTGATCCTTGATAATTCAATAGTTATCATCTAATTTAAGTCTAAGATGACCGAGAAGGCGAGGACAATCTTCGCTAAATTTGGTGCGTTAATCGGCTTGCTTCTGATAGCGCTTGTTGCCTAGTAGTGATTTCGCCCGCAAGGATTCGATCGTGAATCAATTCTAATAGTCGTCCAACTTCTGGTCCAGGGTTGATCCCTAATGCAAGAATATCATGGCCACTGATAATCTCCCGTGCCCGTTTCAGTTCACAAACATGGTTGATATGATCAACGACACGCAGAGTCTCGGCAATAATCGGTAACCACCCTGCTGAACGATGAGCGCTTGCTTCGCAATCTGCAATCAACACCTTAAGGAGATCAAAGAAAAGAGGGAACCTCAGTGCTGTTCTTTGTTGATCATTGTGTGCTCCCTCACTGATGAAGCGGACTTGTTTGCCACGGCTCATCTTAGAGAAATCAGCGATGCGCATATGATGTCGAACGAGAAAATCAATTCGCGCCATATCATTCCGGCTCAAATGGAGACGTTTGCTAATCTCCTTGGCCATACGTGCTCCTAATACGCAATGGCCTCCCATGTGCTTCCCGCCGCTCTGCTCAAAAGCATCTTCCTTTCCAATATCATGCAGCAGGATAGCCAGCTTGACCACTGGATCTTTAACAAACCCATCGGCAATATCCATTGCTTCCATCGTATGGGTATAGACATCACCTTCTGGGTGATATTCCTCAAGTTGTTCCACTCCTTTGGTAGCTGTTATTTCAGGAAGAATATGGCTAAGCAAGCCATGGTCATCGAGTAATTTAAGACCGTAATAACTGTTGTTAGTACTTAGAATACGAAATAACTCACCAGTGATCCTCTCCCATGAGATCGATAAGATATGTGCGGCATTGGCACGAATTGCGGCGCTTGTATCGCAATCAATCGTTCCTTTCAAGATACAAGCACAGCGGATCGCCCGCATCATACGCAGATAATCTTCTGCAAATCGCTGCTCTGGATCGCCGATTGCGCGGATCACTTTCTTCTTTAAATCAATAATTCCATTGACATAATCAATTACCCAGCCGTCAGTTGCAACGGCAAGTCCGTTGATTGTAAGATCACGCCGAAGAATATCCCCTTTGAGGTCACGGATAAGCTCCACTTCAGCTGGCCAACGACCATCATAGCCTTTTTCAACTCTGAATGTAGCTACCTCATATTCTTTGCCATCGGGGGAAACAAGAAGTAAAACGCCAAATTCCTCTCCAACAGAGATGATATTGAGATGAGAAAAGATCTGTTTTACCTCTGCTGGTAAAGCAGAAGTTGCAATATCAATATCGCCAGGAAAGAATTGATAATCATTTTCAATCAATTCGCGGAGACTGTCGCGCACTGCCCCGCCAATGATAACCGCTTCAAATCCAGCGTTTTCTAACTGCTCGATAATCTCCCTGGCAAACGGATGAACATTGAATATTTTATCGATATTAATCTGTAACTTAGCGTTCACCTCTACTCCTATCTTTTCTCAACAATTACTGGTGAATGTTCTGCTA
>CAZORT010000106.1:0-3288 GCA_964582575.1 uncultured Thermotogae bacterium | reverse complement strand
CATTGACCCCGATTTCAGCCAATGCGTCTATAATTGTGCTCACTGCGTATGACGTACCTGTATCGATTAATGCTGTTTTCTTCCCCAGCACTACATATACACTACCATATCGCTCTATTCCAAACAGATTGATATCGATCATTGTTATTTGTGAGTTCAGTCGTTTAATTTTTGGCATATTCATTAGATTTTTCTTTAATTATTATAACTATTCAGCCACTAATGTCCAATCTGCCACCAAGGTGATTAGCAACTGGTAATTCGCGCGAACAATGGTGCTTGCCCCAATAATCAATCACTTCGTCCCTTCGTCTCTTTGTGGCTATACCTCCACTTCAACTCATAGATATTAGCCTCTTTCCTGGCGCAGATGCAAAAATTCTTCTGCACAGCGTAATACTTCCTGGCTTTCTTTGTAAGTAATTTGTTTAAGCGCATCATCAAACGGCAATAACCGGTAATCAATATGCTCTGCTGATAGACGATACACTTTGGAAAATGTACGACCAAGAAAATAAACGACCTTCTTTGTTACAGAATATTTTCCCCGATAGAAGCGATACGAAACTTCTTCACGGAATCCGGGAATAATCTCTATCTCTGTCAGGGCTAATTCTTCTTCTGCCTCTCGCTGCGCAGTCTCTATTTCGTCCTCTCCCGCTTCAATTTTCCCTTTGGCAAATCCCCAATGGAACCCATTGCTGTGACAGAGTATAACGTAATGACGAGTTTGCTCCTCATCCTGATAAAAGATAACGAGGCCGGCTGATCGCTCCTCAATACAGGGTAACATTTTATAAAATATATTTCACCTTAACTCTTTTCAAATAAATGCTTGGTTGTTCTATGACTAAATTTACTAACTAGTGTCATATTAATCAAGAAATCTAAGATTTCTCAGTTATTGAGCTCCTCCATAATAACAGAGATCGTTGACTTAGCACTAATACTAGTGCCTAGTTGTCGTTCCCCCCGAAAACTATGCCAGTTGTTTTTAGAGTCCCCTTATGATAAGAAGAGATAAGGAAGGTTCTAATGAAAGTACAGAGGTACACAGAGGAACAGCTCATCGCTGTACTTAAGGAGGGGGAAGCCGGCGCCGAGACTGTCGATCTCTGCCCAAGATACGGCATAAGCGAAGTGTCTTACTACAACTGGAAGGCCAAGTATGCCGGAATGACGGTCAGCGACTTGAGACGGCTGAAAGCATTGGAAGGGGAGAACCGGCGTCTAAAGTAGATGGTCGCTGAACAGTCTCGCGATAATCGGACGCTCAAGGAATTACTCGCAAAAAAACTTCTAACGCCCACGACCAGGAAAGAGGCGGTTACGTATGCGGTGATCAATCTTGGGCGGAGCGTCAGGAAGGCCTTAGCCCCAGGGAATACGTTGAAAAGACAGGGAGGACTCTAATAGCAGTTAGTCTATGATCTGGGGGAAGGTCAACTCTCTTGCACTACATTGTGCAAGATACTATATAATATGCAATATTAAAGCTCCAATAATATAACCGCAATAGTAAAATAAATTAACAACCCAGTAACATCTTTTATCGATGTCACAAACGGACCTGCCGCAAGGGCTGGGTCAAATTTAAATCTATGAACTATAAGTGGCACTAAAATGCCTACGCTTGCTGCTACAACAATTGTCGAAAATAACGATATACCCACAACAACTCCCAACATAGGAAAATCTAACCAAAGAGCAGCAATTATAGCAAGCAATATTCCAGAAAACATACCTATAGCTGCCCCTATTTTAATTTCACGCAAAAAATAAGGCCAAATCTTACTAATAGGAATTTCTCCTGTCGCTATTCCGCGCACAAAAATAGTAGAAGATTGAGTTGATACATTTCCGCCCATGTCCATTATCACAGGAATAAACATAGCTAACACAATAACTTTCTCGAGAGTGCCTTCAAAAAACCCAATAATGCTTCCAGCGACCAGTCCTCCTAACAAGCTTATAATTAACCATGGTAATCTTGTTTTAACTAAATTAAAAACAGAAGCAACTATTAGGGGCGCTCCTTCAATGTTTGAAACTCCTGCCGATTTATATATATCTTCTGTCGCTTCTTCTGTTATTACATCTACTATATCGTCTACAGTAACAATGCCCAATATATGATCCTCTCCATCAACCACGGGTATTGCTAATAAATCATATTTAGAAATAATGCGGGCAACTTCCTCTTGATCAGTCTCTACTCTAACCTGAATAACATTTTTAGACATTATATCTTTGACTAATGTTTTGTCTTTCGCAATGAGCAAATCTTTTGCCGAAAGAACACCTACTAAGCAATTTTTATCATCTATTACATATACATAATGAATGATTTCCGCCTCAAGCGCTACTTTTCGTAAATGGGCGATAGCCTCTTCTACCGACCAAGAAGAAAGAATAGAAACAAATTCTATTGTCATTATTCCGCCAGCAGAATTTTGGGGATATTGCAATAGTTTTTGCAGTTCTTCCGGTTTTTCACCGACAAGGCTTAAAATCTCCTGAGACTCTGCTTGTGATAATTTACCCAATATATCAACAACATTATCAGAAGGCATCTCCTTTAAGATAGATAATGCCCTTTTTTTGGTAAGCGCCTTAATAATAAACAGCTGATCAAAATCTTCCATCTCTTGAATGATCATTGCCGCTTCTTTATTAGATAGAAAACTGAAAAACTTTTTTTTCTGCGTGTCATTCAAATTTTTTACTAAATCAGCTAAATCATTGGGATGAATATCTTTTAAAAAATACTCAAGTCTTGCGTTTTTTGTTTTAATAGTATCTAATAATTTTTGAAGATTTTCTTTCATCGTTTTTTTATAGTTGTTTTTTTATTTTGCCTTTGGCATTTGCCAAAGAGTTAAGCTAATCTCATCTTAATAATCACCCATTCTCTCTTGTCCAACCCCAAAAAAAATAACCTAACCCTTATTATCATCTCCTATGAGGCCAATTTCTACTTCCCGATCTTTAATGAACCCATCTTTTATAATTCGAACTATATTCTCATTATTTTCTCAAAAAATTACGTCTTCGGAAATAATTAAGACGTCCTCTTTTAAGGCTGTAATAATTGTAACTATTCAGCCTCTCAGTATACCAACAAAGTAGAACATTGTCAAGGACTTGCGCGTCCTTTGAATAAAAAGGTTCCCCTCAAAAGCAGCTTAAATAGCGGCGGTGACCTGTCTGCCTGACTGCGAGTATCGCTCAGGCAGGCGTACAACGCATAGGCAGACAGGTCACCGGCAGGAAGACCTGCCTGCTGCA
>CAZORT010000105.1:0-3544 GCA_964582575.1 uncultured Thermotogae bacterium | reverse complement strand
GACTTATAAATAAAAATCGGGCATTTATCAGCTTATTTATCGCTGTTGCCACAGCGATGATCGGTGTCGGCATTATCGCTCCTATCCTGCCGCTCTATATCCAAGAACTCGGAGCAAGTAGTGTTGCAATTGGATTTGCCTTTGCTGCATTTTCTATTCCGCGGATCATCGGCAGTCCGCTGCTGGGATATCTCTCTGATCGGATCGGCCGACGACGGTTCATTATCCTTGGACTGCTGGGATTTACTGTCGTCTCTTTCCTCTATATTATTGCCGAGACGATCTGGCATTTAGCTGCTGTCCGTTTCGTGCAAGGAATGGCAGCAACAATGGTCTTACCGGTTGCGCAAGCCTATATCGGTGATATTACACCATTGGGAAAAGAGGGCAAATATATAAACCTCTTTTCCTCTTCGATGTTTATCGGTCTTGCTATTGGACCGCTCCTTGGAGGAACTTTAGGTGCATTATGGTCAGCAGATGCTGCTTTTTCTGCAATGGGAGGGTTAAGTTTTATCGCTCTTCTGCTCGCTCTTCTCTATGTCCCGCAAGATCAAATGGCAGGGTCAGGTGACCGAGCACCTACTGCTAATCACCAGCTGATGCCGATCAAGAAAATAATAACAAATGACGCTGTAAAGGCGATCTGTCTCCATTTTGCAACGCGCGGTTTTTGGCGACAAGGGTTTAGCGCCTTCTTTCCTTTATTTGCCGTCGTGGCAATCGGAATCAGTGAAATAGGAATCGGTATCATCTTATCAGTCTATCTGTTTACTGAAGGATTATCGCAACTTCCGTTTGGCTACCTTGCGGATCGTTACCCTCGTCTGCCGCAGATAGTTCTCGGCAGCGCATTGGCGCCATTGATGTTGCTTGTTATCCCGTTCGTCGATCAGGTCTGGTCAATTATCCTTATCGTCATCTCAATGGGATGTTGGAGCGCGTTGGCGCGTGCTTCGCTGCTGGCAATCCGTACTGATATTGGCCGTACGTACGGAATGGGAGCTGTGACCGGTTTGCAAAGCGGTGCATTCAGCGCCGGACAGGTTTTCGGACCGCTGGGCTTCGGGTTAATTGCTGATCTGTGGGGCATAAATACTGTCTTTACCTTCGGCGGCATGGTCGGATTGGCAGGTAGTATCTTCGTCCTATCGTGGCTGTATCGCTGGCGAATGGCAGCTGATCTTTCTACTTCTGTTACTACAACAGTCGGTAAGGCCGAGCCAGCAGTTAAATTTTACGGAGATTCAGGTAAATAGAGAACAGAGCGATAATACACTTGTAATGAGATTACTTGACGATGGTTGCCTTGCGCTTTTATTTTAGTATTAGGCGGACCGATATTAAGAACAGGAGGAAGGATGATTGAATTTCAACGAAATCAATGGGCATTAATTCTCGGAGGATCGAGTGGCTTTGGATTAGCAACAGCAAAGAAACTTAGCGCGCATGGAATGAGTGTATGTATCATCCATCGCGATCGCCAGCAAGTAATGGATGATATTGAGCGGGAATTTGATAAAATCCGTGCATATAACAATGGGTTTCTTGCGCTCAACTTAAACGCACTTACTGATGACGGCCGAGCGGCAATTCTGGATGCACTAACAGAAGAGATGGGGGAGCATGGCCGTGTTCGGCTGCTGCTGCACTCGATCGCTCGTGGATACCTCAAATTGATCGCCCCGTTAAAACCAAACGAAGAGCGGCAGAAGACAATTACGAAGTTGGCAACGGCTCTGGGAGTTGCGCCTGACTTTCTGCGCACTCAGATTGAAACAAGTTTTAATGATGGTGCCCTGTTTGCACATGGATTGATTGAAGCTAAATATAGAGCAGATCTTTTAACTGACGAAGAGTTGGCACGCACAATTTATGCGATGGGGACTAATCAGTTGAGCTGGGTACGCGATGTTCATAACCGAAACTTATTCTGTGAAGATGCGCGTGTCCTTGGCCTTACAAGTGAGGGGAACAATCTCTCTTGGCTTGGCTATGCCGCTGTTTCAGCAGCAAAAGTAGCGTTGGAAGCTATCACGCGCGCGATTGCTGTTGAATTCGCCCCATATGGTATTCGCGCTAATGTCATTCAGGCAGGGATAACGGATACACCGGCAATGCGCGCCATTCCCGGGAGCGCACAGATGAAAGCTGTTGCACAACTGCGTAATCCGTTTAACCGGCTGACAGAACCAGAAGATGTGGCAAACTTCATCTGCCTCTTGTGTACAGATGAAGCGGCGTGGGTTAATGGTGCAATATTACGAGTCGATGGCGGCGAGAGCATTGCGTCGCGGTAAGGCATTATACAGGTTCAAAGTTCAGTGGGTTAAGAGAATGGCTCCTTAGCGCTACTCATTATTTACCTTAGTCTCTGAGTAGTTATAACTTCTTGTCAAGGAGAAGAGATGGAAGAATTTTTATTTCAGGCAGCAGATTTACATGCTTATATCGTCTCTTTTCTCAAATGGGTGGGAGTACCAACGGAAGACGCAAAGATCACTGCTAATGTTCTCATCGACGCTGATCTGCGCGGTATCAGTTCACATGGAATCGCCCGGTTGTATAGCTACTACGGCATGCCGCTGCAACGAGGATACATCGATCCACATTCGTCAATCAAGGTAGTAACTGAAACACCGGTCACCGCGCTGATCGACGGCGGAAACGGGCTCGGTCCAGTAATCGCCTATCATGCAATGGAGCAGTGTATTGAGAAGGCTAAAGATGCAAGTGTCGCATTTATTTCCGTTCGCAACAGCAATCACTATGGTATTGCCGCTTATTATGCAATGATGGCGCTGCCCCAGGATATGATCGGTATCAGTATGACTAACTCTCAGCCATTAGTCGTTCCGACGCATGGACGTAAAGCAGTCTTAGGGACCAATCCAATAGCTGTTGCCGTTCCTGCTGGTAAGGAATCTCCTTATGTGCTGGATATGGCTACCAGCATAGTGAGTATTGGACTGGTATCACTACATCAGAAGATGGGGAAAGAGATTCCCTCTGGATGGGCAGTGGATAAATCAGGGCAATCGACAACTGACCCGGCTGCAGTATTAAATGGAGGCGGTCTTCTGCCGTTAGGTGGTAATGAGCTTATGCGTGGTTATAAAGGATATGGGTTGATGTTATTGGTTGATATTTTGTCCGGTGTGCTCTCTGGCGGTGCATTTGGATTAGATGTTGGTGATCCCGGCAAGAGAGAGAGAGCAAATGTGGGACATTTTTTCGGCGCACTTAAGATTAACGCTTTCCGTTCTCCAGCAGATTTTACGGCTGATATGGATAGACTAATTCAGCAATTGAAAACGACTGCGTTGGCTCCAGGAGAGGAGCGCATCTATATCCATGGAGAGAAAGAATTTGAATTGGCCGAGCGTCGCAAGCAAGAAGGGATTCCGCTACATATCTCGGTGATAAGATCATTAGAGGATATAGGCGATCGTATCGGCGTAAAGTTTGATCTATCGCGCAAATCAGTTGCTAATAATCAGGACGCAGGAGTGTAAAGAGAGTTCTAAGTTTGCCTGTCTGTGCG
>CAZORT010000104.1:0-3547 GCA_964582575.1 uncultured Thermotogae bacterium | reverse complement strand
CGCGCCTGTTTTGGGAGCAGGAGGTCGCTGGTTCAAATCCAGTCTTCCCGACCAAGCGTCAGTGGTGAGTTTTACGCTTGCTTGTTTCCTGTAATTTTTTTAAAAAACAGCCAGCAAGAGACGAAAGGAATCGCCACCAAGGCATTCGTGTTACAATCTGAGGTTGACGGAAAGTGATAAATAAACCTGTGTACAGATCTCTCTACCGCCGATGGCGGCCACAACGGTTCTCTGAAGTTATCGGGCAAGAAGAGACCATCCAAACTTTGCGGAATGCTGTGCTAACTGGTGAAATTAGTCATGCTTACCTGTTCGCTGGCGAGCGGGGAATTGGGAAGACGACTATTGCCCGTATTCTCGCGCGAGCGGTCAATTGCCTTAATTCTGCAGGAGGCGAACCATGTAACAGTTGTGCCAGTTGTACAATGATCAGTAATCAACGTGCGCTTGATGTAATGGAGATTGATGGTGCCTCCAATCGCGGCATCGATCATATTCGCCAACTACGAGCGGGAGTCAGCTTTACACCGGCTGATTTGCGTTATAAAGTCTATATCATTGATGAAGTCCATATGTTAACGAGTGAGGCGTTCAACGCACTCCTTAAGACACTGGAAGAACCACCACTGCGGGTGCTCTTTATCTTTGCTACCACTGAACCACATAAATTGCCAGCAACGATTATTTCACGCTGCCAAGCATTTGATTTTAAAAAAATTCCGGTAGACAAGATAGCAATGCGGCTAAAGGATATCTGTCAACATGAAGAGATAGCAATCGAAGATGAAGCGATCGCTCTTTTATCGCGCAAAGCGGATGGAGCGTTACGCGATCCGCTGGTAATGCTGGAACAGGCAACTGCTTTTGCTCAGGGAGGGCCGATCGCTGCACAAGATCTGCTGGAGATGCTCGGGGCAGTTAGTTCAGAGTTTATCACTTCTTTTTTTGATGCTCTGACAAAAGGGGATCTTCAACAAGTTTTACTGCAAATTGCCGATTTAGTGGAACGGGGGAAAGAGATTGAACTTTTCCTTGGAGATTTAATCTCCTTTGTGCGCGATATGATTGTCGGTGATAGGAAAGTCTCAGCAAAAGAAAACCTGTCTATGGCGCAATGCATTAAGCTTTGCCAGGGATTGTTGCAGCTAAAACAAGATCTTATACGATCGATCGACCAACGGATTATCATTGAGGTTGGAATATTAGGGATTATGAATGAGTTGGGTCTTGGTGCGCCGGTAAGTGACAGAATAAGAGATTTACCGGCACAGAGAGCAGGTGATTTACCAAGTGACGGGCAAAGATCACAGTCTGATTCGTCCCTTTCTTCACTCATGCCAAGTGAAGATAAGAGAAACGAAGTAATGTCTCCTAACGCAACAGCAGAGAATTCTTTTGCCGAGCAATGGGAAACGATCTTTAAAATAATAGAACAAGAGAGGATATCTATTGCCGCATTTCTTTCAGAAGGAGAGCCGTATTTAGATAAAAACTGGTTGCAGATCACATTCGACCGCAAGTATTCTTTTCACAAAGAGAGTTTAGAGAAACGAGAGAATCTTTCATACTTAGTAGGAATTGTTCGGCGACACTTGGGAACAGAGATTAATGTTGATATAAAATTCGCTGATGGAGTGATAAGGCGTCCTTCACCGACCGAAGATCTGCATAAGAAGGCGGAGCTTGTCTGCCAAGTCTTTGCAGGAAAAATTGTAAAGGAGGAATAATGAAAGGAATAGGAAATCTCAGTAAATTAATGAAGCAGGCACAAAGTCTCCAAGGAGATTTGGTTAAAAAACAAGCGGAATTAGAACAACTTCAAGTAGAAGCAAGCGCAGGCGGTGGTATGGTTACGGCAACTGTTACCGGCCATGGTAAAATTTCCGGTCTGACGATAGCAAAAGAGGTAGTTGATCCTGATGATATTGAGATGTTAGAAGACCTGGTAGTGGCAGCGATACAAGAGGCGCAGAAAAAAGCGCAAGATATTAGCCAGAAAGTAATGGAAGAACTTACTCAGGGAGTCAATCTGCCACCTGGGTTCCCTATGTTATAAAGGCGGATTATAGTGATTTATGTAAATGACTGCATACTGACATATTATATTTGAATCTGGCTTACAGAGGGAGAAGATGATAATTGCTGATGTATGTGCGCGGTGGATATTGGATTCACGCGGTAACCCAACGGTAGAAGCAGAAGTTACGTTGATCGACGGTTCATGGGGACGGGCAGCAGTCCCTTCTGGTGCTTCAACAGGAAAGTTTGAAGCGATTGAGCTGCGTGATGACGACCTTACTCCTTTTCATGGTCGCGGAGTTAGTCGAGCAGTACAACAGATCAATGAAGAGATTGCGCCAGTTATCATTGGTAAAGATGTTCTGCGGCAAGATGAGATTGATCGCTCGTTGATCGAGCTTGATGGAACAGAGAATAAAAGTCGGTTGGGAGCGAACGGCATCCTTGCTGTTTCGATCGCTGCCGCACAAGCAGCGGCTAACAGCCTCGATATTCCGCTCTTTCGCTATATTGCCGGAGTAAAAAAAGCTCTGCTGCCGATTCCATTGATCAACGTCTTAAATGGCGGTCTTCATGCTGACAATAATCTGGACATACAAGAGTTTATGATTGTACCGTTAGGATTTCCCTCATTTTCACGCGCGTTGCGTGCCAGTGTGGAAGTTTTTCACACCTTAAAAGCGATCCTGAAAGAAAAAAATCTATCAACAGCAGTGGGCGATGAAGGAGGATTTGCTCCTAATCTATCGGAGAACGAAGAAGCGCTCAAACTCCTTGTCCGAGCGATCGAAGAGAGCGGCTATCGTCCGGGAGAGGAGATCGCGTTGGCGATCGATGCCGCTGCCTCGAGTTTCTTTACTGGTTCTTACTCGCTCAATATCAACGGGAAGCTGGAAAAACTCTCTGCTGCTAATCTTGTTGATCTCTATCAAGAATGGACAGAAAGATACCCGATCGTCTCGATTGAAGATGGGTTAGCAGAAGAAGATTATCGAGGATGGAAGCGACTGACCGCAACATTAAAAGATAAGATTCAGATTGTGGGAGATGATATCTTCGTTACCAATGCAGCACGGCTGCAGGATGGTATTGCAGAAGGGATAGGAAATTCCATTCTTATAAAACTGAATCAGATCGGAACATTGACCGAAACACTGGAGACGATCGATATCGCCTCTTTTGCCGGTTATACAAGTATTGTCTCTCATCGATCCGGTGAAACAGAGGACACCACGATCGCTGATTTGGCAACAGGCACTGCCTGTGGGCAGATCAAAACAGGATCAGTCTGCCGGACAGATAGGGTTGCCAAATACAACCAATTATTGCGAATTGAAGAGGAGTTTGGGCTTAAATTAGCACGATGGCCACAGCACAGCAACAAGAGCAAATCTTAATCAGATGTTCAGAGTAACTGTGGTAAACATAGACGAGTAGTCTCCTAACAAGCAAGAAATGTCATTTCGACCGCAAGGAGAAATCTTTAGATTTCTCAGTCGTCAAGACTCCTTTGAAATGAGAGAGTATC
>CAZORT010000103.1:0-3608 GCA_964582575.1 uncultured Thermotogae bacterium | reverse complement strand
AACGGCTGACAGGAGCGCCAGTAAGCAGTATTGATGTTTATGTAACGAAAGTCGTTCCTGCTGCTGATGATTTGGCTGCAGAAGCAGAACAAGAACAAGGAGATAGTGATGATACAAACAGATGATGAAATCATCAGCAAAAAAGGACGAGTCAGTATTGCCAAAGATGTAGTTGTATCGATTGCAGCGATTGCGGTCACCGACATAGAAGGGATAGTCCATTCTCGTCCGGGGGATAAACCTTTTCGTCGCGGGGAGGAAATGAAACGGCATATTGACGTTCAAGTAGAAGAAGAGAACGTCAAAATTACTGTACGGACAGTGGTGATTCAAGGGTTTCCTGTACACAAAGTGGCTAAAGAGGTGCAGACTCATGTCAAAACGCAGGTGGAGCAGATGACAGGCTTGACAGTGAGCGGAGTTGATGTTGATATTCAACGCCTTGCACAAAGTGAAGAGGCTGATGCAGAATCAGTTGAATAAGAGGTAAGGGAGGTATAATAATGATACTATGGGTTTCTGTACTATATAGTAGCCTTGCGTTCATCCTTGCCGGAGTGGGGGTAATTCTAATCCTCTTTGGGATCAATCTGTTATCACTTGATGATGCACTGCCGTATCTTAACACGACTGGCGGAATCATCCTCCAGGTTCTGCTCGGAACTATTCTGCTTGCCACAGCGATTTATTTCAGTTTCCGGGTCTATCGTGGAAATATGCAGCGTATACGTTTTTCTTACCAGGAAGAAGGAGGGCGGATTGAGATCTCTGCTTACGCGATCAAAGAATTGGTCAGAGAAATGTTGTTCAGTAAGATTGGCATCGCAGGATTGAATGCTATCTCCTTATCCCACCAAGGAGATGGAATAGCTATTTCAATCGATGCCTCAATCTCCTCCCAAGAGAAGGTAACGGAGATAGGACATAGAATTCAAGCGTTGTTGACCGAACAATTAACAGAGCAGATAGGGATCAAGGTTGAGGGAGTCTCGGTCTTTGTCCGTACCATTCGAACTGATCCCAAACTCCGTGCTGCGCAGCAGAACGAGAATGAATAATATAAGCGGCGGCGTAAGTATTGGGCCTTTTCCGCACTCTTATCACTCCACGTGCGGTTCAGGCAGATATTACTTTTTCTCTTATCTTACTTTGTTATCTGATCGGTTGTTACACCGAATCATGGTTGCATATAGCCAGAACTACAAATTCTCACTTGATCTCCTTGGATAAAGATGCGTAGACGAGAAGCGCGCAGATTAGTTCTGCAACGCCTTTATCAACGAGAATTTCTTGATATCCCTCACTACATCGAGTCGGCAGATGAGGTCGATTTAGGCGGTCAAGAAAGCTACGTTACCTTTGTTTTAAGCGGAATCAATGAACATCAACGGGATATTGACACGATAATCTCGGCCAAAGCAGAGGGATGGAAAATGGAACGCCTGGCGCTGATCGATCGTAATATTCTCCGTCTTGGAATATTTGAAATTCTGTATTGTGATGAGATTCCGGTTGAAGTGACTATTGACGAAGCAGTGGAGTTGGCTAAAGAGTATGGGACTGATCACGCACCGGCATTTATCAATGGAATTCTTGATCGTCTGTGGAAAGAGAACAGCTCGCTTAGGCGCGGAGGATGTATAAAGAGTAACTCTTTGTCAATCCGAACGGAACACGATGCGCAAAAAGAGGAACGATGAAAATTTTATTGATTTTCGGTACGCGGCCGGAGGCAATTAAATTAGCGCCGATCTTGCGAGTAACTAAAGAGCAAGAAGATATAGAAATGATTGTTTGTGTCAGCGCACAGCATCGCCAATTGTTAGATCAGGTATTGAACGTATTTGCTATTGAGCCTGACTATGATCTTAACATCATGGTTCCGGACCAAAGTCTGTTCCACATAACAGGATCAATTCTGGAGAAGATTGGCCCCCTGCTGCGTAAAGAGAGACCAGATGTAGTCATTGTCCAAGGTGATGCTCAGACCGCCTTTGTTGGCGCGTTATCCGCATACTACGAACAGATTCCCGTTGCGCATGTAGAGGCTGGGCTGCGCACCAATGACAAATACTCTCCTTTTCCAGAAGAGATCAACCGCCGGCTTATCGATCATATTGCCGATCTTCTCTTTGCTCCGACAGAGCATGCACTTAACAATCTTCTGACAGAGGGGATTCCCAGCGAACAGATATTCATTGTCGGTAATACAGAGATTGATTCTCTATATTTTATCCGTGATCATGTTCAGCCTGCGCAACGATTTACTTTTTCCGAACGAGTAATCTTAGTCACTGCCCATCGCCGTGAAAGCTTCTCTGGCGGAATCGCTTCTATCTGTCAAGGTCTGCGCGAGATCGTTCGAAGGAATCAAGATGTTAGAGTTGTCTATTCCGTCCATCCAAACCCCAATGTGCAAAGAGAAGTAAGAGGATCGCTGGCAGAGATAGAGCGAATCACATTACTTGATCCACTCGATTATGCGTCGTTCGTACACCTGATGGCTGATTCTTACCTTATTTTGACCGACTCCGGCGGAATTCAAGAGGCAGGTCCCGCATTGGACGTTCCTGTTCTCGTTCTGCGAAACAAGACAGAGCGGATGGAAGGGATTAATACGGGAGCGGCAAAACTGATTGGGACTGATCCGGAACGGATTATCACTGAGACTGAAAACCTATTGAATAATCGTCGGGAATACACCGCGATGACGGAAGCAGATAATCCATATGGAGACGGCACAGCCGCTGAGAAAATAATCGAGATATTACAAGCGAAAGTTCATTGAATACAGCCCATCAAACACGCAATACAGGCTGCGATTATGCCGACCTCCATCTACATACTTGTGCATCTGATGGAACTCTTTCCGTATCGGGGATGGTTACGCGGGCAAGAGAGAATAATCTTGCGACTATTGCGCTAACCGATCATGATACGATCGCGCCACAACTTCAGAGACGGATAGGATCTATCAATGGGGTTGAAGTAATTACCGGCATCGAGATAAAAGCGAAGATAGATGGATATCACGGGGAGATTCTCGGCTATTTTGTTGATCCGCACAGCGATCGACTGCGTCGTATTTTTCATTCTTTAACTGCAGCAAGGATTACGCGTATGGAGGAGATGGTCAGTCTCTGTCAACGTCGGGTGGGGAATAGGATCTCATTTGACGAAGTGCGATCATGTGCCGCTGGTACGATCGGCAGACCCCATTTAGCTCATATTCTCAAAGAGAAAGGGATCGTTGCTTCGACTACAGAGGCGTTCGATCGTCTTATCGGCCGCGGAAAACCTTGTTATGTTCCACTGATGCCTCCTCCTTTTGCTGATGTAGTTGACGCGATACACGCTGCCGATGGCATAGCCTCATTGGCTCATCCGTCTTTGATGCAAATCAAAGATTGGGAGAATCTGCTTCCGGTCTTGAAAGAGGAAGGGCTCGACGCCATAGAAGTTTTTTATGCCTATTCACAGCCAAGGCAAATACTTTACACCCCTCCGGAAGAGCTCTTGCAGTTGGCGAAGAAGTATAACTTTCTCTTCACTGGAGGATCAGATGATCATGGTCCTGATTCTGTGCGTGAGAGTATAGGAACAATTAA
>CAZORT010000102.1:0-3619 GCA_964582575.1 uncultured Thermotogae bacterium | reverse complement strand
TTAACGCAACTGATCGGTCAAACCCATCAGGTCTACATCTATCAGAAAGAACAGGCGATTAATGGGACGATCATCTCATTTTCAGTGATTCCACCATGCATCCCTTTAAGATAGAGTCCCTTTTCATAGGGATAATAGAGGGTGGCTGCTCCAGTGGAGATGACAATCAAGTTTCCGATCCGATCGATAGTCTCTGGGTTAGTCTGTTTAAGACCGAAGAGGCCACTCCGTAAGGCATCTTGTGAGTTCAGGCAGAGAAGATCAGCTGATAAATTTTTCTCGATAAATTGGGCTACTGCTTGTTCTTTACCTGGTTTTGTATACAGATAAGCGGCACGGGAATCGCCGACCGGCGGCATAAAGAGGGCATCTGTTAATTCAGGATACTTAGTGATATCGATGTAATCTGTCCGGTTAACAGCGGCAAATCCGTGGTCAGTACAGATAAGTAATAGCGTATCTTTAATGCGACCCGCCAATTCATGTTCCAAACATGCGGCGAATGATCGCAGTTCAGCTGTGAATTCCTCAGTTTGTGGACCGTAGTTATGGCCAATAGCATCGGGCATACCCCAATACACAGTAATGAACATTTTATTACGTGTTCGTTGCAAGAGATTACGTACCTGCACCAACATATCAGAGGAACTGTTGATAGAATTGATTGAATTTGCCCCACGGTAGAGAAGGTGCGATAGGCCACTTTCCCGTATATGGCGACTGAGGAAGACGTGTGAGTTGACTCCACGCTGTGCCAATCGCTGGTAGAGGGTCGGGAGTCCGAGAAAGTTCTCGACATTGAGTCCGATGTCGAGCGCTGAATCACCTTTTGAGTTTCCCAATACTGATAATTTAAGCATATTGATGATTGCGCCAATTTCGCGTAGATAGAGGCGATAACCGAGCATACCATGCTCAGCTGGTGACGCTCCGGTACTATATGTGGACAAGGCAGCAGCAGTGGTAGACGGGAAGACCGATGTCAACGGCAGCATCATTCCTTGGGCAATTAATTGGTGGAAATAGAGATCAGGAAAGAGCCGCAAGTGTTCTTGCAGATGGTAGTATCCTAAACCATCGATGATGACGAGCACTATTCTACGTGCTGAGGTATCTATCTTCTGTGCCAGATGGCGTGTGAGGGTATTATTCACATTCAGATCACCGAAGAGAGACAAGACCATCTGCGGTATGTTGCCGATTGAGTAGCCGGCATAATCAGGAAAGACCACTTTCGCACGGCGACTTATCCCTGGCAATTCAATCGAATGGATATGTTTTTCGATCTCCATAGGCACAATTATACGCTCTGCTGTGGGAAATTAAAACTACGATTGGTATGATCACTCAACTATCGGCCTGTACCTTTCCACCTGAAGTCGAGCGGACGTATGATCGCTCGGTTGGCTCTTTGTGAAAACTTATCACCACTTAACTGGTCGATAATTTTGCTTCGCGCTCACAGAGCAGCTGCGGTAGCTGAGCTAATGTGGTGATATCACCGCTGTCACTGTTGCGGGATAACATAATTGGAACGAGATCGGCAGCGAGCGCAGCCTGCTGGTCTTCCGGCTGATCACCGATGTAATAACCACGTAATGCTCCCAGCCGTTCTTTCATCTGCACAAGCATATCCGGCGCTGGTTTAGCCCATTTAAGATCATTCCACGCTGAGCCCCGGCCGATCCACAGACGAAAGTAACATTGCAAAGAGAATTTTTCTATCACCCGATCAACGACGTATTGCGGTGAGTTGCTGACCAATGCCATTTGGTACCGTGGAAGGAGCGTATCTAATACGCCAATATCATGATAGAGGCTGATCTCTCCTGTTGTTAATGCTCTGAGTTTTTCGCGTTGATAATTCTCATCGCGTATATCCCATAACTCTGATCGGTCGGTGATGGTGAACCGTTCGCAGAACTGGTCGATATTTGCTTTCAAACTGGTAAGATAGAGTAGTTGAGCATTTTCATCTGAGGTCGGAATATTAAAATGGCGCAGCGTCGCCTTAAATGCCCGCTCAAGCCAACTATCTGGATATAGGTTATCAGAACAGAGGATTACTCCATCCATATCAAATCCAACTACTAATTTGGAATCCATTTTAGATCATTTCACTCTCTCCCAAAAATCTCAATCCCTTTGTTCACTGCCACTGAAAGAATAGCGCTACCTCGCCTGCCACCGGCTCCATCTCTTGCCCGGACAGCTCAGGGAAGAGAGTCTGCAGATCAGACTGGATGCGATTGACGACCCGCACTTTCTCGTTCACCATTTGACGGCGACGGCGGCTGAGACGCTTCAGCTTCTCGTTCTCCAGTGGGTGACCGCGACCTTCTGGCGGACATCTTTGGCCAGAGGTAAATGATCCTTTAGATGGAACAATTCCCGAATCTTGCGGGTGTCAATCGTATCTGTCTTCGCTGCTTTAGAAAAGACTTCCTTGAACCGCACTAACTTTAGGTTGTTAACGTTGTACAGGGTATATCCCCTCCTCTGGAGCTGCTGATCCAAAGGACGCGCATACCCGTTGCAACCCTCCATCGCCACTGCCATTGGCAAGCCCAACTCTTCTCTGTGGTGTTCAACCCGGCGGCAGAATTCACAAAATCCAGCATCGGTGTGCGAGATGTTGAACTCTTCTCGGAGCGAACCACCCGGCCCACCGATACCAACACGGTGGGGGTTGCAACCAACATCGATGTCAACACGCATATATATGGGGATCTATCAGTGTTACCTTCTTAACGATGGTAAAAGCTCATCTAGTTGTTCTCGTCTACTAACAGAGCAACCATCTTTTTCAAGATGCGCATCATTCCGACAGCCACACTCGATGAAATAGATGACAGGGGCGGTAGTTCAAAGCCAAGTAGTACCTTTGCCGGCCGATGGACCCCACAAGCCACACCCCCGCCAAGTAGATATTCTACTTGACAACGGCTTGCCCGTCACCTGTGTAAAATCTAATGGTAGACTCTTGAGCACTAGACCATGATTTGTGATAAAAATCCACTCAAGGATCTCGCAAATCCCTCCTTCAAAATCTGCTAATAATAAACTATTATGCAAAAATAACCCTTGACAAGTCCCGCTATTATTGATATATAATAACACTAAAAATAAACCATTTTCCAGTGTTTACTTTCTTGTATTATACTGCTTGAGAGATTATACTAGAAATAAATGTAGAGGTAAGCCAAAAGGTTCTACACATGGTAATAGCCAGTGTGGGTCAATTCATCGACTTCAGGAGATACCTGGGATTAGCTGTTGTAAAAGGAGCTGAAGAAGCCAGCAAATATGCAAAACATTTTTACATGAGTTTATATATAAGGAATAAGCCGTATGGCCACGGAACACGCAGGCTAACCATAGGAGAAAAGCAAAGTGAATACGCAATCTGTAAGACTCAAAAGTAAGGTAGTGTATAGATCGAGGAAATGCCACCAAGACAGCTCTAGCAGTAGTGAGACTGGAGAAGAACCTCCGGGAAAATTTAGTATATCTGGCAATCTGGAGGAAGAACCTCCGGATAAAACGGCTGCCAACAGGCCTACCTGGCGGGCCTGCCTGGCGGGCAGACAGACAGACAGGCACAGATTCTTTAGTCATA
>CAZORT010000101.1:0-3645 GCA_964582575.1 uncultured Thermotogae bacterium | reverse complement strand
CCTTGAGAAAGATTTGCCCTGGCAGGGGAAATATGGTAATATGATCGTTGATGAACTCGTTTTACTTGTCTTGCTACAGTTGTAAAACGAGTTTCTCTTCATTTCTGTACGGAGGTAAGGCTATGTCAAAACGACCGATAGCAGAACCATATAAAATAAAGATGGTGCAAATGCTGCGCCAAATAACTAGAGAAGAACGACAAAGAGCAATCGCTACAGCAGGATACAATACTTTTCTCTTGCCTAGTGCTGACGTTTATATTGATCTATTAACCGATTCCGGCACCTCGGCAATGAGCGATGATCAATGGGCCGGAATGATGCTAGGAGACGAGGCCTATGCCGGTAGCGTTAACTACGATAATCTGATCGCTGCAGTGACCGAGGTCTTTGGTTATCGCTATACCGTGCCTACGCATCAGGGTCGGGGCGCTGAGCATATCCTCTCGCAAATACTGATCAAAGAAGGAGATTACATTCCAGGGAACATGTACTTTACCACCACCAAACTCCACCAGGAATTGGCCGGGGGGACTTTTGTTGATGTGATCATCGACGAAGCGCATGATGCGCAGAGCACACATCCATTTAAGGGGAATACTGACTTAGTCAAGCTGCAACGATTGATCGATGAGGTAGGACCAAAGAAGATCCCGTACATCTGTATCGAAACAAATGTAAATATGGCCGGGGGGCAGCCAGTTTCGTTGGACAATCTGCGAAAGGTGAGAGATCTGTGTAATCAGTACGGGATTAAAGTTATCCTCGACTCTACTCGTACAGTGGAGAATGCTTTCTTCATCAAAGAACGGGAAGCAGGGAATGAGAATCGCTCGATCAAAGAGATTGTGCGCGATATATGTTCATATACGGACGGCGCTACAGTAAGTGGGAAGAAAGATTGTTTGGTTAATATCGGTGGATTCCTTGCTACTGACGATGAATCGCTCTTTGAGGAAGCAAAGAAATTGGTCGTTATCTACGAAGGTCTTCACACCTATGGCGGGTTAGCCGGACGGGATTTAGAGGCGATGGCACGCGGAATGCGCGAGGCGGTCGCCACTGATGATTATATCACCTGGCGGATCAATCAAATCCGTTATTTAGGTGAACAACTCCTCGCCGCCGGCATTCCAATCGTTGTTCCGATTGGAGGGCATGCTGTTTATCTTGATGCCAAGCGGTTCCTACCTCATATTCCGCAAGATCAGTTTCCGGCGCAAACTCTTGCTGCTGCTCTGTATGTCGAATGTGGAGTGCGAGCAATGGAGCGGGGAATCGTCTCTGCCGGCCGGAACAAAGAGACAGGAGAGCACAACTATCCGCAATTGGAATTGGTGCGGCTCACTATTCCGCGTCGCGTTTATACTAACTCTCATATGGATGTTGTGGCGCAGGGAGTTATCGGTCTCTACAAACACCGCGAAGAGATATCTGGTTTGGAGATGGTCTACGAACCGGAAGATTTGCGCTTCTTCCAAGCGAAATTCAAGCCTCTTTAATCCTACTCAGGCGGCGGCTCCTTAGTAGAGCTGTCGCCTTGCTTTTTCTTCCATCGCGACCATGGCGATATCTTTTTCAAATCAGCGAGTGTAACTCGTCTGCCAAGAAGAATGGAAAGACCGAGCAATGCAAGCCATGAGGCCGGAGTAAACGGAGTAACAAGAGCGAATACTCCCCACACGATCATGAAGATCGCAAGGATTTTACGGGCAATTTTTAGGATCGATCTTCGGTTCATATAATCTTATCGGCTGCTTTACGGAGCCGGTTCATTATCGCCGCGCCGATTCCCTGCTCATCGAACATCTCTACTATGAGCACATCCATACCAGCAGCATCGAGTTGTCGCAACCCGGCAAAGAGGTTCTTCGCTATTTGAGCAAGGTCAGTTCGCGCGCCGATTATAACGACGTGATCCGCCTCTTTGTACAGGTAACTGTTCTCTTCTCCTGCCAGTACTCCCACTTGTCGCCCTTCTGCCTGATACTGAGCGATGAGCGTGACAATCTTTGCTGCCATCTTCGCTCCGCTGACAAGGAGAAGTGGTGTCTGCGGTGCATAATGACGATATTTTAATCCGGGTGAGCGAACCGGTCCACTCGTCTCTTTCGCTACTGCGAGCAGATCAATCTTCCCGATTACCTTCTTTAACTCTTCAATACCAACCCCCCCGGGACGCAAGATACATGGGGGAGTCACAGTTAAATCGAGAACAGTTGATTCCACCCCGATATCAGTCTTTCCGCCATCAAGGATCAGGTCTATCCGTCCACCTAAATCGTGGAGAACATGAGCAGCAGTAGTCGGGCTCACTCTTCCCGCATAATTGGCCGATGGAGCGGCAATCGGTGTTCTACTGGCATGAATCAGCGCCAATGCTATGCGATGAGCAGGGATACGTACAGCGACCGTATCCAGACCGGCGCTCACTTCATCTGGCACGGCTTTGTTACGCGGCAAGATCAGCGTTAGAGGACCGGGCCAGAATCGCGCCGCCAACACATAGGCAGACGATGGTACTTGACAGGCGACCTGCGCCAGATCATCGAGTGACGCAATATGGAGGATGAGCGGGTTGTCAGTCGGTCGTCCCTTGGCAACGAAGATACGCCGCACGGCCTCTGCTGAGAGACCATCAGCGCCTAGGCCGTAAACTGTCTCCGTTGGGAAGGCAACGAGCCGTCCTTGGCGGATCATCTCTCCTGCTTTCGCAAGGATTACACGATCAGGACTGTGAGGGTCGACAATGATTACTTTTACGTTGAGGTTCATCTTCTCTTTCCTCGGTTAGTGCTTACCATTCTTTGATCCTTCTTCTATGTAGTTCGCTACCAAGGCACAAAGAGACAAAGGTGTATTGAAGCACCTGAGCAAACAGAACTACTTTAATCTTTGGCCTTTCTGTTCTATCTTTGCGTACTCTGTAGTTTGTATTTTTCTAATCTTAGTCTATTCGTGGCAATACCGTAGGTAGTTAAATTCATTTGGTAACTATTCAGCCTCCCTAATTAGACCAACAAAGTAGAACATTGTCAATAGCTTGCCCGCCACCTGTGTACTATCTAATGGTAGACACCCTCTCGCCTCAACTTCATAGAGATCTGTACGAGAAGGTTCCCAAGATCCTCATCAGGCAGACTGCTGACCAGATCATAGCAACGATCGATAATAGTGTCGTGTCAGTTTTGTAATGTTGTGAACAATGTGATATATTCTCTTTTATAATTATAATCAACTTGGAAGTGATTGGGTGTGAGCAAACCTGAGAGAGTAGATTATTTAACCACCACGATAGGGCGCCTTGATCTGCTATCTCGCCCGGTGCGGGCGAGACTTGCCTTGGGGATCATACTCCTTTACGCCTTGCTGTTCTTACCTCTCTACTCCCTGCTCGGGCCGATGGTGGCCGCGCTGGCCATACTGCCTGTGGCGGCAGTAGGGTGGCTGCTTGGCATGTTGGCTGGAGTGCTCGCCGGCCTACTATCCTTCCCACTGCACATCTTGCTCCTGAGTTTGGTTGGGGAGACCTGGCGCCTGACGACGAACACAGGCCTGGCCGGCTCCCTTGTCATAGTGATAATCGGCGCTATGGTCGGGCTGCTGCATGACCAAGGTGAACAGATCAAGGAGGAACTAACCGAG
>CAZORT010000100.1:0-3683 GCA_964582575.1 uncultured Thermotogae bacterium | reverse complement strand
CAGTAGTGAACCGCTGCTATCTTCCCACCGCATATCCAATGCTTACGTAATCGTGGTTACCAAGCAAGGAGTTGCTTTAGCAGAGGCGATAAGAGACTAATGGATATTTTATCATCAGGAAAGTCACACTACCTGAGCTATCGCAAGTGCGCCGGTAGGGCATATTTCCACACACAGCCCACAACTTTTGCAACGATCAACATTAATCTCAACTATCTTCGTTTCCAGGTTAAAGATAATCGTATTCGCTTCAGGACAGGCAAAGATGCACTGTTTACAGCCGATACACTTTTCTTCTATTACAATCGCTGGCACTTATATACCTCCTATACTAATTGTGCTTCTTTCATTGATGTATATGCTGCTCGTATCGCTTGCATGTTCTTTTCTACAAGTTCTTGTGATTTAGCATATTTCCGCTTGAGTACATCATCAAGTGCAGCCGTCGTTGCTGAAGCGATAAATTTTCCTTTACCAAATCGTTCTGAAATTGCCTCTTCCAGACTTTCTAATGTGACTACATCAAGAACACCGAGTAAAGCGCCTAACATTACCATGTTCGTTGCCAACTCTGTCCCTGCCACTTTTTGCGCCAATTGAGTTGCAGGGACGTATCTGATTTGCGTCTTTAGTTTGGCAAGATGTTGTAAATCATTCTCAGAGAGGATATCTTCATGATTACTGTTGAGAATGACTAGCCCATTTGGCTCTAATCCTTCATAGAAGGGCATTGTGTAGCTTTTCCCTTTTGTAACTACCTCTTCGTGGAAGATCAAAATAACATTGGGATATGTTACCTCTCCTTTCTCGTATACTGCTTCATCAGCGATGCGCAGGTAACTCTCGGTCGGGGCAAGTCGTTTTTCTGCTCCGAAGAACGGGATGACAATACTATATTTACCATCTTTCACTGCGGCCGAACCCAATATATTGGCTGCGGTGACCATCCCTTGACCACCTAAGCCAGACATTCGGATACTAAATTTCATTATTCCTGCGCCTCCTTTAATAGTTGTTCTGCTTCAGCAGAGATGTATTCTTCATGTTTCGGTTTGAGTTCTTTTGCTCTTTTTAGCGTCTCTGACGGTGAAAATTTATAGTTGGTCGGACAGGGGACCATCACTTGAATATAAGTGGAGCCGATTTTCCGTGCCACTAAAACAGCTCGACGGACCATCTTGCCTAAGCGACTTGCATGTGCAGGACTGACAGCAGCTACGTAGGCACAACCAGCTGTTTTGGCTAATTCAACCATCGGAATCTTAGGGTATTTCTTCCCGGTGGGCGCCATATTTACAACTACTCCCTGCTGGGTCATTCCGCTCTCCTGCCCACCAGTATTAGAGTATCCCTCATTATCCAGCATGATTGTGGTAAACTTTTCGTTACGGAACCATGCATGCATTGTAGAGGCGAACCCAATATCACCTACACCGCCGTCACCGGCAATAACTACGACATCTTTGTGTTTATTAGGATATCGTAACCGCAACGCTCGCGATAGACCGGTTGCGATTGCTGATTGGTTGCCAAAGAGCGAATGTATGTTATGAATCGCTAATTGAGGCATGAGGATGGAGTTACATCCTGTAGTTCCGACGATGATCGTATCCTCTGGAGAAGGAAGAGAGGCGATGATCAAACGTATTCCCATAGCAAGACCACAGCCGGCGCAAAGAGGATGTTCTTCAATTAATTCTTTGAATGTCCCTAAATCACTGAGACCTAAATTTTTGCCAAATGGACCTTCTGCTATCAGTTGCCGATATTCCTCCGGCATAATATCTTCAAAACATGGAGATATCGTTGCTATACCTTTTTTCATATTACATCATCCTTCCGTTCTTTTTGATTTTATCGAAAATTATTTTCGGGGGCATTGTCATCCCTCCGAAGACATGTGGGCCGCTTTCAACTTTTCCTGAGTCTTGGATCCTTGATTTGATCTCTCGTGCCAACCACCCGATGATATTATGTTCGGGTACGATGATCCGTTCGGATCGTTCTGTTATCTCTATGATCTCTGCTTCAGGAAACGGTCGCAATACCTTGATTTTAACCAGTCCGACATCGATTCCTTCCTGGCGTGCCTGTTCCATTGCCACCCTGGCTTGAGCGGCTGCTGTTCCTGATGCGATGAGAAGAATATTTGCTTCGGGATAAGTGACTTCAATGGAGCTTCCCAAGTAGCGAGTAAGATGCTTGCGGGAACGTTCTCTTGCCGCATGGACCTCTTGCTGCCAACTTGCATGGGTATTATAACTTATGTAATTACTCTTCATCACAAATGGATCGCGCATCTGCCGCATTGGTGGAGTCTCCATATCCATGATCGGAACAGGAGATAAATGGGGATCATATGGTGGAAGCATCTCGTCCTCAGGCGGTAGTTCTACGATCTCACGGGTATGGGTGACAAAGAAGCCATCAACACATACTCCGACTGGTATATGTACATCTGGCTGCTCTGCTACCAGATAGGCTATCAGCGTCATATCAAAGAATTCTTGCGGATTCTCAGCATGGAAGATAAGCATTCCCGTATCCATCAGCCAACCGATCTCAATATTATCAGGCTGAATAGTTAGGGGAGAATTAACTCCACGGCACATGAATGCACATACTGCTGGTAGACGTGCTCCAGCCCAGGTGGGAAACATCTCAAATGCTCTTAATGTCCCTGGCCCGGAGGTAGCGGTAAACGTCCGTACTCCACCCATCTTGGCACCTGCAATAGCACTCATTACAGCAAACTCATCCTCACCTCGGTAGTAATCCTTGACATATCCTTGGGCGTATAGATCACCTACAATATGTGTCGCTTCACTCTGTGGCGTGATCGGGTAAACAATGACTATATCGACGTTTGCTCTTTTTACTGCCTCGGCGACCGCTTCATTTCCGATCAAGAACTTCTTTTCGCGTGGCGCTCTGTTGAGTAAATATTCAGCGTCTACTACTTTTCGCTCGACCATCAGTGCACCCCCACTTGTATCTTTGCTTCTTCAATAACTTCCGTTAATTGACATACCTTAGCCGTATTGACATCACGTAATGAGATCATTGCATCTTCATGCCCAAACTCTCCGCAAAGGGCAATCGTGTAACAGTCTGTTCCCCCGCGGATGATCTTTAATGCTAAATTGGCATAATGGCAGTGTACACCAACAAAAACACATACGTCTATGTCGTTGTGCCAGATTGTTAGATTGGGATGGTTAGGGTTGATCTCTACTTTAGGATCGATCATCGGATACTTGGGCCGATAATCCGGCATCGGAATAATCTTTGCTTCTACTGCTTCGGCCAGTCTTTTTACCGCTTCTGCTTTTTCAATCACTTTGTCGTTCCATGCCCATAAGATAAGTGGTCCAGGGAAAAAAGTTGGGTTTTTCGCGGCGAGTAATTTTTCTGCGATTTTGGACATCACCTCTCTTTCCGGAACGATCATACCCTCAATTAATCCTTCACCTGGCTCAGGAAGCATTATTCCCATCGAGGCTGCTGCCGGAGAGAGATAACCTTCTGGGCCAGCAACGACGCGATATTGACTTACTAACATCTATTCCTCCTCTTCTCAAGTTAGAGCACGTTACGTGCTTAAGTTAAAATAGTACGAATGTTGTTTAATACATCATAAGTTTAAATAATCTGTCGGAGAAAGTCAAAACAAAGTTGAGTTC
>CAZORT010000099.1:0-3736 GCA_964582575.1 uncultured Thermotogae bacterium | reverse complement strand
TCTGAGGGAGCCGAAGCTCTGAGCGTAGCGAAGAGTCTGCGACCGAAGAATCTCGCTCAGGACAGGCTCTGCGAAGGAGCTTGTAAAATTCAACGATGGATGAGATTCTTCGGGCTTCGCCCTCAGAATGACAACAAAGTTGTCAGTTTTGTTTCGGTCATTTGGATTTAGAATTTATAGTTCCTTCGTCGCTAACGCTCCTCAGGATGACGCCTTAGCGTCAGTTTAGAATTTAGAGTTTCGGATTTAGGATTTTATTCCCTAGCGTTAAGTGCAGAGATTTCTGCAAGATACTATAATTTAAGGTAGCTACGCATAACGTATGTGTTATCTTGATTGTTTTACTGATGGAAGCAGATAGTAACCTTTCATTATCGTGCGTAATAAGATAGAATATCAGAAGAGAAAATCAGTATAGGGGTGATCTAAGTTGAGAACAAGAAAGGGTATTAAAGCGTCATTATTGGTCATTATCTTAGTTATTTTGGTAGTTGTGGTCAGTGGTGCACAGCGCAATAAACCAGAACTATTTACGCCGGTTACTGAGATATACCAGCTAATCCGTCAGCATTTTCATTGGGAAGATCGTATCGATTCACAACAATTATTATACGGAGCTTTACGAGGGATGGTAGAAGAACTTAACGATCCTTACAGCGAGTTCCTTTCGCCGGAAGAGAATCGTCAATGGCAAGAGAGGCTTGAGGGGCGTTTCAGTGGAGTGGGAATTGAGATAACGCTCAAAGATGGAAAATTAATGGTAGTTGCGCCGATCGAAGGGACACCGGCCTATCTTGCCGGCATACAGGCAGGCGATTTTATCATCGCGATCGACGGTGAAACAACAGAAGGGATCACGTTAAGAGAGGCAGCGATGAGGATTCGCGGTAAAGTAGGAACACCGGTAACTCTCCGTATTCGTCGTGAAGACGGCGTAGAAAATGATATCACGATCATTCGTGATATCATTCATATTTTACCTGTCCGCTATGAACTCCTTCAAGAGGGGCGGATTGGATATATCCGTATTACCCGTTTCAACCAAGATGCAGTCACTGGGCTTAATGCAGCGCTCGCTTCGCTGAACCCCGAAGAGTTAGATGGGTTAATCATTGATTTGCGCAACAGTCCGGGCGGATTCTTATCAGCAGCAATCTTGATCGCGAGCCAGTTTGTCGATTCAGGAATAATCGTTTCGATCAATGAACGCGCAGCGCCGAGAGCGCCGTTCCGCTCAGCGGGCAATCAGATTCCCAATCTTCCGCTAGTTATATTGATCAACAGAGGAACGTCCAGCGCAGCTGAGATCGTTGCTGGAGCGGTTCGTGACCATCGGATGGGCGTTCTCATCGGTGAACGTTCATTTGGTAAAGGTGTCATCCAGCGGATGATCGAATTCGCCGACGGATCGGTATTACGACTTACTACAGGTGAATACTTTACCCCACTTGGTCATCCTGTCCATGGATATGGATTACTTCCGGATATTGAACTGACAGAGGGAGAAGATCCTTTACAAGTAGCGATTGAATGGCTCTTAGCACGCACTGGTCAACGGATGCCATTGCCGGCAGAGGGGCAATAGAAGAGTGAAATTCTCCGTGATTGGAGCAGGAGGATGGGGCAGCGCCTTTGCCCGCGTAATCGCCAATTGTGGTCAGGATGTAATTTTATGGACCCGCAATCCGGTCAACGCAACTGAAATTAGTCGATTACGTGAAAACCGGCGTTATCTCCCAGGAGTAATTCTCCCCGAGAATCTGAGAATAACAGCCTCTTTAGCGGAGACCATTAGCAGTGAAATTCTTGTTCTCGCTGTTCCTTCTTTTGCCGTAAGAGAAATTATGGCGCAGATATGTGCTCTGTCGACCGCGCTTAATCGTAAGATCTTTATCAATTTAGCCAAAGGCCTTGATCGCTCTTCCGGTAGGGGGCTTTCTGCAACGATTGAGAAGATTGCCAATCCAAAAGCCGTCTTTACCCTTGCCGGTCCCAGCCATGCCGAAGAGGTGGGAAGGAATATGCCGACAGCAGTCGTCCTTGCGGGAAAGGATGCTGCGTTAGGAAAGGAAATTCAAGCAGTGCTCTCCACTCCGAAGTTCCGTATTTATCTATCTGACGATATCAAGGGAGTGGAATATTGCTCGACAATAAAGAATATTATTGCGATTGCTACCGGCGTTGCCGACGGCCTTGGTTATGGTGACAACAGTCGGGGGGCAGTGATCACTCGTGGTTTGGCAGAGATGGTCCGCTTCGGTCAAGTCTTTGATATCCGGGAAGAGACTTTATTCGGTCTCTCCGGCCTCGGTGATCTCGTTACCACCTGTACAAGTAAACATAGCCGTAATCGTTACGTGGGAGAGCAAATCGGACAGGGTAAGCCAATTGCTGAAATCCTAGGTCAGATGAAAATGGTCGCTGAAGGGGTACCTGCCACAAAAATTGTCCATCGATTGGCGATAGAAGAGGATATTGAAATGCCGATAACAGCAGCAGTTTATCACCTGCTGTATGAAGAAGGTGATCCTTTCACAATAGTAGATGCGCTAATGACCAGGCCATTAAAACGGGAATAAACAAAACAATCAGCAGTCAGTTACAATAGTTGAAAAAGACGCAGTTTATTTAGAAACTGATAGTTGTCAAAGGAACCAGATGAATTTTATAAGCCAAATAGGGAGGTTATTATGAATTCAATCGATCGTAAAGAAATATTACAAAAGATAGAAGAAGCGGCAGAGATGGTGCAACGGCGTATCAGTGACAAACCTAAGATCGCAATCATCTGTGGCAGCGGGCTCTCTAAAATGCTGCCAACTGAAAATGGTGTTACAATTAAATGGAATGAAATTCCCCATTTCCCCCTGTCCACAGTGGCTGGTCATCAAGGAGATTTCTGGGCAGGAGAGATCGATGGCCGCCAGGTACTGATCCAACGCGGTCGCGTCCATTGTTATGAAGGATTTACATTTGATGAGGTATCATTCTCAGTACGAATGTTAGCCTTACTCGGAATAAAGACGTTGATTATCACTAATGCTGCTGGAGCAATCAATTCCAACTTTGTTGTTGGTGAATTAGTGCTGATCACTGACCACATCAATTTTCTTGGCGGCAATCCGCTGCGGGGAGAGAACTTTGATCGCCTGGGGACACGGTTCCCAGATATGTCTGATGCATATAGTTCTCGGTTACGAAGATTAGCTCATGAGATAGCTCGTTCGGCTAAGATTACGCTCAAAGAGGGAGTCTATATCGCTGTTCTCGGGCCATCCTATGAAACCCCCTCAGAGATCAAGGCGTTCCGCACTCTTGGCGCTGATTTAGTTGGAATGTCCACCGTTCCTGAGGTGATCACTGCTGTTCATGCCGGTATAGAAGTATTAGGCATCTCCTGTGCGACGAATATGGCAGCAGGGATAGACCCACAAGCACGTCTATCGCATAAAGAAGTTATTGAGGTAACAGAGCGAAAAGAGAAAGAATTAGGAAGACTCATTTCAGGTATCCTGCAAAGATTACCAAGATAACCCTCACTCCGTTCGGGCAAAGTCAAATTGTAAATTACAAAAGTCAAATTTTTCCAGTCAGTGGTATGAAATTTTCCCTGCATTTTTCAATTTGCCTGTCGGCGTGCGGACAGGCACAGGCAGGCACGCAGACAGGACAATCCCGTCTTGAAAATGCTTAGCTGGTTCCCTTTTCATTCTGACTCCTGACTCCTGACTCCTGA
>CAZORT010000098.1:0-3771 GCA_964582575.1 uncultured Thermotogae bacterium | reverse complement strand
AAATATTCAATATGCACTCTGGCCGTAAGGACTCCTCTTCCAGCATTCTTCGGTAACATTTAATAATGAGTTAATAGACCTGCAATAGATCTTCCAAGGTTGGAGAGCCGATTTCTTGTAATTCGTACCGGACACGGGTTACAGGAACTTTAAACTTCAATAGTCGCGCCAGATTTATCGGCGTGCCAATGACCACTGCATCATACTCAGCCTGATCAATTGTCTTCTGTAGATCTGCAATCTGATTCGAGCTGTATCCCATTGCCGGCAACAAGGATCCAATCTCTGGATATTGGTGGTAAACCTCTTTTATCGATTTGACCGCATATGGACGCGGATCAATCAATTCAGCTGCTTTAAACCGTTTGGCAGCGATCGTGCCGGCTCCAAACGTCATGCCACCGTGGGTAAGTGTCGGACCATCTTCGATGACGAGAACTCTTTTTCCGCGGATGATCTCTGGCTGTTCAACGTAGATCGGTGATGCAGCTTCAACGATCGTTGCCTGCGGATTAATTCGTTGTATATTCTCGCGCACAAATTGGATCTCATCAATCGCTGCAGTGTCAATTTTATTAATGATCGCGATATCGGCTTGACGGAGATTCACTCCACTGGGATAATAGAGCAGTTCATGGCCAGCGCGATGAGGGTCAAATACCACAATCGACAGATCAGCATGGTAGAATGAGAAGTCATTATTCCCACCATCCCAGATAATCACATCAGCCTCTTGTTCCGCCTGACGCACAATCTTTTCGTAATCTACTCCAGCATAGACGATTACTCCACGGTCGATATGAGGTTCGTACTCCTCTCGTTCTTCAATTGTACAATTATAGCGGTCGAGATCTTCGTAAGATTGATAACGCTGGCATTCCTGAGCAACTAAATCTCCATAGGGCATTGGATGCCGAATAACTACAACCTTCTTCCCTTTCGCCACTAAAATATCGCTAACTCGGCGAGTAGTCTGGCTCTTTCCCGACCCGGTTCTCACTGCTGTGATCGAGATCAATGGCTTTTTAGGCTTGATCAATGTCGATGCGGTTCCCATCAGCATAAAATTCGCGCCAGCCGCATTGACAATCGCCGAACGTTCCATTACATATTGATTGGAGATATCGCTATAGCTAAAAATAACCAAGTTGACATCTAATTCTTTGATCAGTTGAATTAAGTTCTGTTCCGCCTTAATCGGTATTCCCTCAGGATACAACTTGCCGGCCAACTGCGCTGGATAACACCGTCCATCGATATTAGGTATCTGAGTGGCAGTAAACGCAACTATGTTATAGTTTTCATTATCGCGAAAGGCGACATTGAAGTTGTGAAAATCACGACCCGCTGCGCCCATGATTATTACATTTTGTTTCATCTTGTTTTTTTGTTCCTCCTAATACTTATGTTAATCATTTTAACGATCATATCAACTTCGGTGGGTGACCATAGCAATTATTATCTTGACATTGTAAATAGTGAATAGTGAATGGTAGGAGAGAGTCCAAAGTCCAAGGTCCAAGGTCCAAAGCCTAAGGTCCAATGTCCAAGGTCCAAGGTCCAAGGCTGAGAGTGGTGAATGGTAAGAGAGGGACCGAAAACCTCCCTTTTTCTGTCATTAGCCCAAGACCAAGCACAGCAGTCTCCGGATGGAATCCGCTTTCACATGAATGACAAATGAGGATATCATAACGATAATCCAGTATTTTCTTGACAATGGGAATGTATGGCAGTACACTAATGAATGAATACTCATTCATTAGCAAGAAAGGGGAGAGAATATGACGCGCCCAAAAAACACTGATACTGACAAGAAAGAGCTGATCTGCCAAACAGCGATCCACGTCTTTGCCCGTCATGGATTCCATAAAACGCAAGTTGAGGAGATTGCTCGCGAGGCAGGGGTAGCGGTGGGAACAATCTACAACTATTTTGACAGCAAAGAGGAGATTCTTCTCGCTATCTTTGAGGCTGATTTTGAGGAACGAATACGTTCTTATCAACAACTACGCCAGAGCAATCTGCCAATTCCTGAACAGATTCGCACACTCTTGGAGGAGCATTTTTCGCTCGCAATTGATCGAGTTGATCGAACACGAGTAACGATACGGGAACGGTTTTATCCGGGTAAAGAGTTCAAAAAAAAGTTACACAAGTTTCACCAAGAGATGGTCAAGCGGATTGAGGCGCTGATCAACGAGGGAATAGATCAGGGATGGACAAGACCATGCAACCCGCGAATTATTGCTCATGCACTGATCGGTATCGTTGAATCAGTCAATGCATGCGTACTTCTCTATCCTCCACAGGAGGCAGAACGAATTTACAAAGAAGCTCCTGCCGAATTGGTCAACCTGCTCTGGAATGGACTTAAAAAAGAGGAAATAAGCACGTGAAACAGAGGTTCTTCTCGCTTGTTATCGACCATCCGTACTGGACGCTTGCCGTCATTCTACTGATCAGTATTAGCTTTGCGGTCTTCATTCCACAACTTACAGTAAAGACTGACTTTGCTGACTTTATCGGCCCAGATGATCCAGCAATGCAGGCACTGAAACGAGCCGAAGAACGGTTCGGCGTTCCACCAACTATGTTTATGGTTGCAGTGGTGAACAGCGCAGGAATATTCAACCACACCACTCTCACCAAGATAGCGAGCATGCAGGAACGCTTCTCGCAGTTACATGGAGTGGACGAGGTGATCGGTCCGCTTGACTTTCAGGTGATTACCGGAACGGGAGCAGCGATCCGTATCGGTCCGGCTGCGCCAGGAAGAAGAGTGCCTCAGACGGCCGCAGAGATGGATGTTTTCCGCGCGAGAGCGCTGGGAAGCGATGCAATGCGTGGTTTCATCATTGCTGACGACGGCAAAGCTGCTGCGATCTCGATTCAACTTCAATTTGATGCTGATGCTATCACTGTTGCCCGCCAAGTCGCGGCGATCGTTAGGGAATATCGAGATGGTCTGGAACAAATATACATCGTCGGGCTTCCCTATATGAATCTTGTCCTTTTAGAGTCGATAATTGGTGATATGCAATTTCTCATCCCTCTTGCTATTCTGGTGATCGCATTTATCCTGTTCTTATGCTTCCGTAACCGACGTGGGGTAATCATCCCGTTCCTGGTAGCCGCTCTCGCTGTTCTGTGGACACTGGGGGCAATGGCAGTTTTCGCTGTCCCAGTAACAGTCATCTCGATGATCATTCCGGTGATCCTAATATCGATTGGAATTGCCAACGGCATACATGTTCTGAACCGATACCGTGAGGAGATTACCATTAACAGCAAAAAACATACTGCAATCCTCACCACGATGAATGAAATGTTCTTACCAGTGGTGATCGCCTCTCTCACTACTATAGCGGGATTTCTTTCATTTTTAAGTGCTGTATTGATACCGCAGCGACAATTCGGCCTATTCGCTGCAGTGGGAGTATTAGCGGCAATGGTTCTCTCTCTCATCTTAATCCCCGCCCTCTTGGCGATTCTCAAGCCGGTGCAAAGAGAGGAGAGAGCAGAGAAGCAGAAGATCATGACGTATATTCTCACCTGTTTTGAGAGAGTGGTCCTACGCTATCGTCGCTGGATTCTGGTCGGTGCACTCGTCTTATTTATGGTCTTTCTCGCGGGAATCCCGTTATTACAAGTAGAGATATCGCCAGTCGTCTTCCTCGGTGGGGATCACCCTGTAGTGCAGGGAATCGCGGTGATGGATCAGCATTTTTCAGGCAGCGAGCAGCTCAGAATCAAAATAGATACTGGTGTGCG
>CAZORT010000097.1:0-3909 GCA_964582575.1 uncultured Thermotogae bacterium | reverse complement strand
GGAATATGAGTCAAGAGTCAGTGCTGATCGCTGCAGCTACTGACTACATGAACTTATAATAAAACAGAGCGAATTGACTATGAATATGATATTGCTTCTTGCTGGCATAATAATAGCGACGATAGTGGTGGCGAGGTACATTAACGGATTATTATGGATCCTGCCCTCTCTCTTTCTGTTACCTTTTATCGGTCCGCGTATTGAACTCCTCGGCTTTGCGCTCGCTATGGCAATACTCAATATCGATTTGCCGCAGAGATGGCAACGGCCGCTTATCTCTCATCTTCGCATCGGAACAGCTGCGCTGGTGGCAGCAATTTTCGGGTTCCGCATCTACTTTATCACTAATCCTGCTGGAGGATTTTACTTCTTCTCCTCACTGACTGGTATCCTTCTTGCTGCTTTCTGGATCTTCGTTATCACCCGTTCGCGTGAAGAGCTAACTGCTCAGAGAAGGGTTCGCCCTTTCTATCAGATACTCATTGATTTGATTCTGGTGGTGAACGCACTCGTTCTTATCTTCCTCTTACCGACGACGGTTGTGGACCCATTTGCCGCTTATCTATCGATCGTCCTCCTCGGTATGCTTGTTGGGATAACGGTCATCTCCTTTAATCGGACCGGCAAACTCATTTCTAAGACTAATCGTTCTATTGCCTTCTCTCTTGCTCTATGTGGGATCATCGGCGTAATGAAGATTCCCCTTTCGTTGATTATCATTGTTCCGCTTGTGATGGCCGGTATTCCAATGATGACAAAATCGCACGCTATTGTTGCGCAGGGTCTTACTCGTTACCGTAACAGTTCGTTGCTGCGATGGCTAACAACAATAGGATATAGTAATGAGTCGGCGGGTGTTATTGCTTTATTACTCTTTAGCTCGCTTAGCTTAGGGGCTGTCGTTGCAGAGACGGTCTCTCCAATTCATAGCCTGATACCATTGTTGATCATACCGCTTCTGTGGTTGTTCCATTACTGGCACAAGCACAGATCTTTGACTGATTATCAACGCGCATGTTATGCCGCTGGTAACCAGCGGATTCTGTTTGGAATACCGTTCGATAATATAACACTGGAAGAGGCAACAACCTATTGCCTAAAGATGGTCAAGGAAAAAGGAAAGCGGTCACAGATCGTTGTTACCCCTAACAGTGTCTCATTGATGAAAGCAGAGAGAACACCCAGCTTACAAGAGGCTTATCATCAGGCTGATCTGATCCTTCCCGACGGTGTGGGGATTACATGGGCAACGCGCCTCCTTGGTGCAGACTTACACGAGCGGGTTACAGGGATTGATTTAGTTGAGCAAATATGTGCTCGTATTGAAGAAGGGCAAGCTATCTATCTGCTGGGAGGTAGACCAGGGACAGCTGAGCGGGCCGGAAAGAATCTCATTGAGCGATTTCCAAACTTGAAGATTAGCGGCACACACCACGGTTATTTTACCGACAGCGAGCAGGTGTTAGCAGAGATAGATCGTGTTGATCCTGATATTCTTTTCGTCGGAATGGGAGTGCCGCAGCAGGAGTATTGGATGGTGCAACACCGGGAGAAGATTAAAGTTCCTGTTATGATCGGTGTTGGCGGAACATTTGATGTGATAGCTGGTGATCTTAAACGCGCTCCGATAGGTTGGCAAAAGGCACGGGTGGAATGGCTCTATCGGCTGATCCAAGAACCGCACCGGCTCAGAGAGATGCTTGCTATTCCGCAATTTATGGCGCGAGTTTTAGTAAGTAAGATTGCTGTTGCACTTCTTTTATTCGGCACATTACGGGAAGAGAGATAAACCAGGAAAGATTTACTCGTCTTGGTATTCGGGGTCGTCCCTGACCGTGAAGTTCTTCTTACTCATTACTCTCTCCGAACTTCTTAATTTTTCCTCTTTTAGCGCAGCAAAGGTGTTAGCATTAATCGCTTCTCTAATCTCCGCCATCAGTTGGGAGATGAAATAAAGATTATGGAGTGAGGCGAGACGATAAAAGGATATCTCTCTGGCACGGATGAGGTGGCGCAAATAGGAGCGCGAGTGATTTTTACATGTGTAACAATTACATTGTTCATCGATTGGGCGTGGATCATCGTTAAAGATTGAATTACGCAGGTTGATCCGCTGGCGGGTATTATTCCATGTAAAGACTGTTCCATTACGCGCAATACGAGTCGGTGCAGCAGAATCAAGTGTATCGATCCCACTCTCCACAGCAGTGAAAATATCCTTAAGCTCACCGATCCCTAACAAATGGCGTGGTTTTGTCGTTGGTAGAAACGGCACAGTCCATTCCAACACGTTGCACATATCCTCTTTCGACTTACCTAACGAGCCACCGATTGCCAATCCAGCAAAATCAAGACTACCGATAAATTGCGCGCTCTGTCGGCGCAGATCCTTGTAAGCTCCGCCTTGGATGATACCGTATAAATGCTGCTCTGGATTAGGGAAATTATCATTATTGATCGACCGTGCAAATTCTTCCTGCGCCCGTATTGCCCAGCGATGAGTCCGTTCCATCGCCTCTTTCGTATAAACTTTATCGTGGAGCGGTGAAGTACACTCATCAAGGACAAGCATAAGATCAGAACCCAGTTTTCGTTGTAGAGTAACTACATTTTCCGGTGAGAAGAAACAAGTTGAACCATTGATAATCGACTTAAAATATGCGCCTTCCTCAGTCAGGTGAACGAGTGATTTACCCTGTGGTTTTACGTGGATCTCCTCATGACCAGGGAATATCGAAGCTACTTTACCTACGCCATGTTCTTTGCCCGCTCCTAAGCTGAATACCTGGAATCCGCCTGAATCAGTCATTGTCGGTCCGTTCCAGCCGGAGAAAGAGTGCAGACCACCAAGCTGCAAGATCAGGTCTTCCCCCGGCTGTAAGTGGAGGTGGTAGGAATTAGCAATCACTACTTGGATCTTGATTTCTCGTAAATCACGTGGGCCAAGTGCTTTAACTGACGCTCGTGTTGCCACAGGAACAAATTCCGGAGTGTGAATAGTTCCGTGAGCAGTATGAATTACCCCAGTTCGCGCTGCGCCGTCTTCGTGTAATAATTCGAATATACTCATTTTTTAGTAGAAAGTGGTGATTGTACGATGATGGGGAGCCATTTTCGTATTACGAGCTTGGTTCCACAAGATCCAATCGATCTCTATCGACATAATATCTCTTCCCAGCAAAGCTAATTCTCGCCGTAACATCTCAATTGCACAGATTGTTCCGGCGCGAATCTCTATCTCCATTGCAGAACCAGCGGTAATTTCCTGTTTCTCATCAATCAGCGTTGCCAGTTTATCTGAATAAGTTAATGCCCGTTGATGGCGCAGTATCTGGGGAATTTTATAGTCGGCAAATGCAGTCAACAGCGTGATATCCGAGAACTCTCCCCACTCCTTGCCGTGAAAACTTCCGTAAAGATCAGCAGCGAATATCTGCGCTCGCTTGTAAAAACAGACCGTCTGTTCTTTATATAAACTCTCATCGCGAAAGCCAGGAAAAGTCTTCACGAGTAAGTGGACTAACTTAAGCGCACTACCACCAGCGGCAGTGATCAACTTCCTTACATCTCCTTGATAATGTGTGATCATTCCAGTTCCCAGTTCACGAATGATTGCCAGCCGTTCCTCTAGCAGAGGAATCTCATTCTCTCCTCGCAGAATATACGACAATATTTTGTGATCTATCGCTGCGAGGAAGGAGAAGTTATCAAGTGGAATTTCTTCTTCCAGTCCACGTTTAAGAGCTGCAGCAAGAGCAAAATATCCTGTCAAAGATTCGCTGCAATAGGATATCCGCCACCGCGGTTCGCGGAAGAAACAGAAATTGAGCGCATCAAGGAGGAGCAAATAAGCGATGGTCCGCGCACTGCCATCGTAAAAATGATATTGATAATTCCACTTTGGTACAG
>CAZORT010000096.1:0-3922 GCA_964582575.1 uncultured Thermotogae bacterium | reverse complement strand
GGAGAAATCTTTAGATTTCTCAGTCGTCAAGACTCCTTTGAAATGAGAGAGTATCGTTGAGATGGAAGTAGGAAGAATGAAAGATTATCGAACAGATATTATTAATTCACACCGGAAGAGAAGGCGTTTTTCCACGATATGGAGTCGAACTGTTCTCATAACTTCTCTTCTTGGGCTCCTTCTTTTACTGATAATTTATGGAGGGCGGTTTATCCATATTCATCGGGCAGGCCGTCTCCTTGCCGCGCAGCAGGAACGATACATTGTTGCTGTAGCGCATAATTATGCGCTGCAGAAAAGACTGATGAAAAGGAACTCTCATCAGTATATTGAATACTTGGCCCGCAAAAGACTCGGCCTTGTCATGCCAGGAGAAATAAAAGTAATATTCGTCAGAAGAGAGTAATTTTTAAACCGTCAACGGAAACCGGTGGTGGTTTTTAGTCGATAGGTAACAAACTCTGCACCGCAACGAAATAAATATAAGAAAGAGGATTAATGAGCAACCGATTTGTCCATTTGCATGTTCATTCTGAGTACAGCATCCTTGATTCCACTTGTAAAATACCGGCTCTTGTGGATATGGCGGTAAAATGCGATATGAATGCGTTAGCCCTGACAGATCATGGTGTGCTCTCAGGGGCAATCAAGTTCTATCAACAAGCTAAAGCATGCGGCATCAAACCGATCATTGGTGCTGAAGTGTATGTTGCTCCGAAAGATCGGTTCGATAAATCTTCCGCACAGGGTCAGCGATACTATCATCTGGTACTCTTGGCGGAGAACGAACAAGGATATCAGAACTTACTCCGTCTGGTCAGCCTTGCTCACTCCGAAGGATTTTACTACCGTCCCCGTGTTGATAAAGAACTTCTGCGCCACTACAGTAAAGGTTTGATCGCATTATCAGCATGTGACAGCGGAGAGATTCCCAAACTTCTCTCTGTCGGACGAAAAGATGATGCATACCGCTCTGCAGATGAACTTAACTTGATCTTTGGCAATGATAATTTCTTCATCGAATTGCAATATCATGGACTTGATCAGCATCGGCTATTAAACGAACGTCTTATGGAGTTAGCAGATAAACTCTCTATTCCGCTCGTAGTGACAAATGACGTACATTATATCTCTCCTGATGACCATCTAGCTCACGAAGTGCTGCTTAATATTCGTGCTAATAAGAAGATCACTGATGAAGATCGTCGTCGATTCGATGGCGATGGTTACCATTTCCGTACATGTGAAGAGATGGAAAGACTCTTTCCTGATATCCCGGAAGCGTTGGAGAATACACAACTGATCGCCGACCGTTGCAATATAGAAATTCCGCTTGGCAATACCGTTATTCCCCCGTTTCCTCTTACAGACGGCGTCACGGCGGATACGTATCTTCACGATCTTGCATATAAGGGCGCTCAAAAACTGTACAACGGTATCTCAGAAGAGGTAAAAGAGCGACTCGACTATGAGCTCTCTGTTATCTCGCTGATGGAGTATGCCACCTGCTTCCTTATTGTATGGGATTTTATCCGCTTCGCACGCTCGCAAGAGATTCCAGTTGGCCCAGGACGTGGTTCAGCTGCAGGGAGTTTAGTCTCGTATTGTATTGGAATTACGCGTGTCGATCCGCTGAAATATAACCTAATCTTCGAGCGATTCCTTAATCCTGACCGTATCAGTATGCCAGACTTTGATATCGATTTCTGCGTGAAGGGACGTGATCGGGTAATCACTTACGTTCAGGAAAAGTACGGCCACGAAAAGATGGCCCAGCTCGCTACCTACGACCGTATGGCAGCACGCAGTGTTATTCGTGATGTCGGCCGTGTACTTGCTGTACCATATGACAAGACTGATCGGATTGCTAAGTTAATTCCATTTGGTTATTCACTCGATCAGGCATTCTCCCAAGTAGCGGAGTTAAAATCTCTGCTGGCAACGGATAAAGAGGTTATGGAAATGATAAAGATCGGTCGGCCTCTGGAAGGACAGATTCGAAATGTATCGACTCATGCTGCCGGAGTAGTGCTTGTTACAGAAGATTTACTTACTTATGCGCCGCTGCAGCGGCTCTCTGATGAAGTAACAGTTACTCAGTTCGATATGGTCGATGTAGAGACTATCGGCCTGCTAAAGTTTGACTTTCTCGGTTTGCGCAATCTCACCCTAATCGATGAGACATGCCAGGCATTGCGAGAGCGTGCCGGAATTGATATTGATATTGAAACCATCCCGTTTAACGACGAGAAGACCTTTCAGATGATCAGAGAAGGAGAGACCGCGGGGCTCTTCCAACTGGAAAGCTCGGGGATGACCGCTCTTATTTGCCGTGTACAGCCGAACCGGTTTGAGGATCTTGTTACCCTGCTTGCTCTTTATCGTCCCGGCCCGTTGGAAAGCGGGATGATCGACGACTATGTCGAGCGGCGAAACGGTCGCCAAGCAGTCACCTATCCTCATCCAGTTTTGAAAGATGTCCTTAAGGAAACCTACGGACTTCCAATCTACCAGGAGCAAGTGATGCAGATGGCGCAGAAGCTGGCTGGCTTCACCCTTGCTGAGGCTGACATTCTACGAAAAGCGATGGGGAAGAAAGATAATGACATTATGACTGGTCTGCGTGATAAGTTTTTACAGGGATGTGCGGCAAATAAGATACCCAAGAAGACTGCGCTCCAGGTATTTAACGACATGGAGAAATTCTCCCGCTATGGGTTTAATAAATCGCATGCTACTGCGTATGCATTTGTCTCTTATCAGACCGCATATTTGAAAGCTAATTATCCAGTCTATTTCTTAGCCAGTTTGCTGACCAGTGTTGATGGAGATAGTGACAGGGTAGCCGAATATATCAATGAGAGCAAGAAAATAGGGATAAGCGTCTTACCACCCGATATAAATGAAAGTGAACGTGATTTTACACCGGTTGATGAGCATACAATACGCTTTGGTCTTAGAGCGATCAAACATGTCAGTGATAGCGTAATCACTACGATAATTGCAACGCGTAACAAGAAGAAACGATTCTCCTCTTTCTTTGATCTATGTCAAGCATTTGATGAGAAGGCAATAAGTAGCGAAATCCTTGAAGCATTGATCAAAGTAGGTGCTTTTGACCAATTTGGTCAGAGTCGTAAAGGGTTATTACAATCTGTCGGAACAGGAATAGAGATCATGCAATCGGCACGAAAAGAACGGAGTACAGGTCAACGATCGCTCTTTACCGATCAAGGAGAGATTTACTCACAAGATAGATTTATTGTCGATAAAGAGGAATTCTCACGGGAGGAGATTCTCCAGATAGAAAAAGAGTTTCTCGGATTGTATCTTTATGCTCATCCACTTGATGAGCATAAAGATAAACTTAAGGCTTGTTGTACCCCCTTAAATGAGCTTGCTTCAATGCCCGAAGGAGCGCAGATTACAGTTGGGGGACGAATAAAAAGTGTGCGCAGAACAAAGACTAAGGAAGGTAACCAGATGGCATTTATCGTGATTGAAGATCTCTCCGGAGAAGCAGAGGTCACTATCTTTCCTAAGTTGTTGGAGAAAGAAGATCAGTCTGTTAAGGAAGAAGAACTATTGGCGCTGAAAATCTCAGTCGGAAAACGCAATGGTACATTGAGTCTCGTTGCGGAAGAAATATCACCCCTTGCGGAACTTTTGCAACAGACTCCGCTGGCAATCTATTTGACATTAAAGGCAGAAGAGACAGAGAAGAAGCAGTTACAGACTATCATCGATACCGTTAAAACTCATCCCGGCCACGTACCGCTCATCATCAGACTCACCAGCGATGATCATGCAATTGAGATTATTGCTGATAAGAGATATATGGTGACCCCATGTGAAAGACTGACGCATGAATTGGAGAGTATATGCGGCACAGAGACAGTTACAATACGGAAGAATCACATTG
>CAZORT010000095.1:0-3958 GCA_964582575.1 uncultured Thermotogae bacterium | reverse complement strand
TCTCTAAAGTCTCTTTGTGGCTATACCTGACTACTGTCTCTTGCATAGTTACAAAAAATAGTGGTATTACACCGTGATAAGCAGTAAACTGTCTAATATCAATATGAATCTACACGACTTGCTCAAAATACCGACCAAGCCGGATGAGCAGCGATTGCTCCTCTTTGATGGTCACTCTCTTCTCTATCGCGCTTTTTACGCTATACCCGAAATGACCTCTCCCGCAGGGATGCCGGTCAACGCGATCTACGGGTTTACGCGTATGTTGATCAAAGTGGTGGAGAAATTCCCTTCTGCCTATCTGGGAATAGCCTTTGACGCCGGAGGAAGGACATTCCGCCACGATCTTTATCCCCAATACAAAGTAGACCGGACTAAGATGCCATCGGAAATGGCAATCCAAATTCCCGTATTAAAGGAACTATTAACAAAATTAGGAATCGCTCTCTTTGAGCAACAAGGAGTAGAGGCTGATGATATTCTCGCAACGATCGCCCGCGCTGCTGGTGCAGCAGAACTGAATGTGATCACTGTATCATCAGACAAAGACCTTTCTCAATTGGTTAACGATCGTATTTCACTGTTGAAACCGCTTCGCTCTGCGCCCGACGGCATGAAACTGCTCAATCGCGCCGGTGTGCAAGAAGAATTCGGTGTACTTCCAGAACAGATCATTGATCTTTTAACTCTGCAAGGAGACAGCTCTGATAACGTGGCCGGCATTCCTGGGATCGGACCTAAAACGGCGCAACAGCTCCTCAATCGCTTCGGCTCAATAGAGAAGATCATCGACAACATTGATTTGGTAGGGAATAAGCGTGTGCGAACCAATCTTAAATCCCATCGCGACGACCTGTTTATCTCCCAACGGCTGATGAGATTATGCGATGATATTCAAGTGGGCAAGATTCCTGAAGACTGCCGCATCCGGAATATTGATCTTACCGACTTAAGTGAGATCATTCAGCGACTGCAATTCCGTTCTATCGCCGAGAGACTGGCATTAGGAACGGTCCGGCCAGTGCCGGCTGCAGATAAAGAATCAACTGGGATCAAACAAGAAACAAAATATGAGATGATCAGAACAGAAGCCGGTTTAGAACGGATTATCGACCATTTGAGAAATTGCGATACGATATCGATCGACTTGGAAACAACGAGTCGTAATCCGATGGAAGCAATGATTGTGGGAATTGCCCTTTCACCCGCGCCTTATATCGGTTACTACATCCCTATTGACCATACTTATCCGACCGCTCCTGAGCAATTACCATTAGCAACGGTGTTGCAACGCCTTCGTCCGCTTCTGGAAGGAGAGAAACCAGCGCTTATTGGACAGAATATTAAATATGATCTTATTATTTTACAACGGTATGGGATTACTCCGACCGGAATATCTTTTGATGCGATGATCGCTTCCTACCTCCTTGATCCTGATCGCCGCAGTCATGATCTATCAACGCTTGCCAATGAATATCTGGGGGATACTCTCACATCGTTTAAGGAACTAACAGGTGGCAATGAAGATATGCGACTCGTTCCAGTCGATAAAGCAATGACTTATGCTGCTACTGACGCTGAAATAATCTTCCGATTGCGAGAGAGATTCCTGCCGCTATTAGAACAAGCGGGACTCTTGCCACTCTTCGCTGACGTGGAGATCCCATTGATCGATGTTTTAGCTTCAATAGAACGTAACGGTATCACCCTTGATCCACACCAATTATACAGCCAAGGCAAAGAGATCAAAGAAGAACTGGAATTATTGGAGAAGAATCTGTATGAGCTGGCAGGCGAAGAATTTAACCCTAATTCGCCTAAACAGGTGGGAGATATTCTCTTTGAACGCCTTGGTTTACCAGTAATCAGCTCAATAAAGAGAGGGCCGTCCACGAATGCCCATGTGCTGTCCAAACTGGCGCGTTATCATCCCTTACCGTCAAAACTCATTGAATATCGTGAATTGCAGAAGCTGCTCAACACATATATTGAACGACTTCCACAAACGATTAATGCGCAGACCGGTAGAATTCATACAACGTTCCATCAGGCAAGCACTGCTACTGGAAGGCTCTCCTCTTCTGCTCCCAATCTGCAGAATATCCCGACACGTGCTAAGGCCGGAGAGCAGATAAGAAGAGCATTTATTGCTCCTGCTGGCTCACTGCTAATCGGGGCCGATTATTCTCAGATCGAATTGCGACTGTTGGCTCATTTAGCAGAAGATGAAAATCTGATCGCCACCTTCATCGCTAAGAACGATCTTCATCGAGTGACTGCAGCAGCGATCTTTGCTGTGTCAGAAAAGGCAGTTACCGCTCAAATGCGCGATACGGCAAAGCGAGTTAATTTCGGTATTATCTACGGTATCAGCCCGTATGGATTGGCAACGGATCTCAATCAAACACCCGCAGAAGCAAAGCATTATATCAAGCGTTTCTTCTCTCTCTATCCACAGACACAGAATTATATCGAACGAATGATTAAGAGAGCAGAAGAGAAAGGATATGCCGAAACAATATTAGGACGAAAACGCCCCTTACGTTACATTGGATCACAAGATAAGATACGCCGCAATTATGATCGCCGTAACGCTGTGAATACCCCCATCCAGGGCAGCGCAGCTGATCTGATCAAACTAGCGATGCTGAATCTACACCGATGTATCACTCGTGGTGATCTCAAAGCGAAGATGCTCCTGCAAATCCACGATGAATTGGTCTTTGAGGTAAAAGAGAGCGATTGCCAAGCAGCGATGAAGATCATAAAAGAGGAGATGGAAAGAGTGATTAAGTTGCGCGTCCCATTAGAAGTTAAAATTCAACATGGCTATAATTGGAGTGAAATTTGAAAAAGATAGTTAGTGTGAACCTTGCTGAACCCTCTTTCCGTGAACCTGCATTAATTGGAGTCTCTTATCATCGCCCGCAAACGGATCAAAGATTTACCGGATTTTGAGCGGCCGCGCGAAAAGCTTATGCAACGCGGAGTGGAAGTACTTTCTGATACGGAGTTATTAGCTATTCTACTCGGCAGCGGCAGTAAAAAGCAGACTGTGCTGGAACTTGCTTCCGCAATCCTAACGAGGATAGATCATCGCATTGAACTGTTAACTGTTACTGCATTACAAGAAGTTAATGGTGTCGGGCAGGCCAAAGCATGTCAAATTATCGCCGCACTGGAATTCGCTCGGCGCTATCTATTCAATCGAAGAACAGTGATCAATAAGCCAGCTGATATCCTTCCGTTCATCAATCATATTGCAGCCAAAAAACAAGAATATTTTATCTGTGTTTCGCTGAACGGTGCTAATGAAATGATCGCCAACCGAGTAGTCACAGTTGGTCTACTCACTTCCAATCAAGTTCATCCGCGCGAAGTCTTTGCTGATCCGATCGCTGATCGCGCCGCGTCAGTGATCTTAGCCCATAACCATCCCTCGGGGATATTAAAACCGAGCGATGAAGATATCCGGGTGACAAAACGACTCATCGAAGCAGGGGAGATATTGGGAATTACCGTACTTGATCATATTATCATAACTCAGGATGGTCATATTTCACTGATTCAAAGTTAAGTAATCTCATAATATCTGGGGTTACGCAGTAACCCATTGATTTTGGTCAGTATCGCCGACCATGATACCGGCACAACTATTATTCACCTATGTTCCGTCAATGAATCGTCTGTTCCACACTGCACCAATTGCATTAATCGATTGGGTACACATTCTTGTGGTGGGTATAGTCATCATCTATACAATCATCGAAGCCGAAAAAACATGGTAGCGTCGTTAGCACATCGATTACTACCTACCGATTTAGCGGCGCTCGCGCCTGGCGATGATCTTTAGGTTGACGAAAAAGAGCGCTATGCTCACCGCAGCGAGAATGGCCATATAGCCAGCAATATCACCCAATGATGCTCCATGTACTGCCACCTGCTCAGTAGCCCGCAG
>CAZORT010000094.1:0-4062 GCA_964582575.1 uncultured Thermotogae bacterium | reverse complement strand
ATTATACCATACAAAAACATAAAAGTCAATATATCAATTAACAGTTCGCAACCCTGCTTCTATCGATCGAGCGGAACAAGGACGAGTCCCACGGCGACCTGCCCGCCGCGGGAAAATTCACGATAAATTGTTCCGTCGAGTAGAACCATGGAACTCGCATGTCCGCCGTCAAAAGCCATTGCATGCTGCACCCGCAGGGGGAGAGTATTTAAAATGGTGATTAAATCAGCAAAATTGGCATAATTTGCCGTGAGGAAGATCAATCCCCCCAACCAATCAACAGCGATAAGACTGCGGTCAGTACGGCGCATTACAAGCGGCGAACCAGGGGTGAAGGCTTCCAACTCCAGGTTAAGCGCAACGAGTCCATCGCTGATCAATAGTGGTCCAGCACTGACAGCATTGGTGATAAATGGATCAGCAGGATCAAGTGTAAAACTAATTCGCGCCATATCGCCAACTTGTATATCTCTTAAATATCTTTTGCTGGTGCCGGAAGCAACAATCAAATAGCCCTCCGGCACAGGAGTGATAAATTGGCTGTCGCGGATCGAGATGACTCGTCCACGATATAAAGTGATTATTCGGTGAAGTGCACCGAAGAGGCGAACGGTCGGACCGGTATAGTTAGCGGTATAGAGAACTATTTCATTGTCACGAATAGGTTGATTGACACCGGTCAGGGAGATCCGCGCATCACCGTGGCGGAGGAATAAAGCGACTGTAGGCCGCAAGAAGCTCAGTCTTCCGAAAAAGTCAATTCCTAATGCCGCCCGCCGTTGATGATTCATGCTCAACACAGTTCCATCTTTTATTAATAGTCCTACTGGAACTCCGGTCGCGGTGTCAAAAAAATTTGCATTAATCGCGGCAACAGCGCGATAACGACGCGCAATCTGACCCAGAGGGGACAACTCGCCGATTCCGGCAGCAGGAACGACTGGAACAAGACGAAAATAGTTACGCCAGTCGGCGATATAAAGGTAATTAACCCTTACATTCCCCCAACCGAAATTACGCACAATTTCATGATGCTGAATATGTGTACCGATTCGTTCCCTAGTCTCTCTGACTACTGACTGATGGTGGGCAAACTGCACCTGCACAGAGAAGAAACCTTCAGCAAGGAACGTTTTACGCTGCATGTGAGCAGGAGAGTGTAATCGAATTTGAACTTCTACAACCCGCTGCGCCAGAGGATAGAGTCTTATATAGCGGATATTTCCCTCATCCAAGTCAATTCGCCTTACTATTGTTGGTGCAATCAGACAATTATAAACGCGTAGAACAAGAAGATCTGGTTCTCTCTCCACCGGGATGACAGGAAGGAAGGAATTAAACCTAAGTGTAATTCCTGCCTTATCAACCGCGATCGTTTCCAGGAGCACCGGCTCCACGTGTACGTGGTGCTCAACACCGATTCGATGTAGCGAAATGCCAAGAAGAGCAGCAAGGTCGGTGAGCGCGATATAATAAATTCCACCTTTGATATGAAGATATTCGTTGGGTAAAAGAGTTATTCCCCGTGCCCAGCGAATAAGTTTCTGCTCTGCTATTCTACCATCATCGACAGTCGCGCCAAGATAACGGCTGAATTCTGCCACTGGCACCATTCCTTGATCTTCAAGCCGAAAAGGAGGGTTGTTGAGTTGGAGCAGCTCCAGATTCAGGTAAAGAGGGATAGAATTTGCGCTGCAGAACAAGACGGGCAGTGCTGTCAAGATGAGAGCAACTATCACTATATCTCTTCTCATCATGGTAGTTTTTCAGATTATTTAGCCATAAAACAGCTTTCCGCACTCTGTGAAAGCCGTGAAATTCCCAATGGACTTTGGCCGATTAAGTTTCAGCATCCACCTGTACCGTTATCATTGCGGTAACACCTTCATATAATCTGATCTTTATCGGATAAGTACCAGTAGTTTCAAGCGGTCGCTCAAGGTTTATCCACTTTCTCTCTACGGTTACTTTTAGCTCCTCTTCGATAAGTGTGACGATATCCTCTACACGTACCGACCCATAAAGATGCCCTTGATCATCGGCCTTACGTGTAAAGAGAAGTACTCGATCGTTAATCGTTTCTTTTATTTTCAACGCTTCTCTTTGATATTCTGCCGCCTTCAACTCATATTCTTCTTTTATCTTTGCATAACGGGCGATGTTATGTAAAGTCGGTTCAACAGCACGTCGCTGCGGAAGAAGATAGTTACGTGCATAACCATCAGCCACCTCAACGACGTCGCCAGGAACCCCTAACCGATCTACTTCAGTAATTAATAATACGCGTGCGATTTAAACCACCTCATCTTAAATCTATTGTCTTAAATTATACCGGTCATTGAACGGCCAGTCAAATTATGTTCTAAGGAAAGATAGTTAGGACAAGCAGAGAGTAACGAGTGACGGGTAATGAGTAACGGTCTATAAGAGCTGGGCACTGAACGCTGAGTCTCATTGTGAGCATGCCTGACAACAGAGAATGTTGTATACTAAAGCATTGTGAACGAACTACGCAATGAGGTCAAACAGAGAGCGTTGGTAATGGGAATTTTAAATGTCACTCCTGATTCTTTTTTTGATGGCGGACGATATTATGATCTGCAGGCGGCGATCGATCATGGTTTACGCATAGCTGAAGAAGGAGCTGACATTATCGATATCGGCGGTATGTCAACAAGGCCAGGAGCAGATCCGATCAGTTTAACAGAAGAGTTAGAGCGCACCATCCCTGTGATCGAAGGATTGCGTGGAAAGACCACAGTCACTCTATCAATCGATACTTATCGTGCGGCAGTCGCTCGCCGCGCACTTGCTGCTGGTGTATCGATGATAAATGATATTAGCGCACTACGTTTTGACACTGAGATGGCCTCAGTGGCGGCAGAATACAACTGCAGCTTCATATTAATGCATATGAAGGGGAACCCGCAGACGATGCAGAACAATCCGGTTTATCACGATGTGGTAACTGAGATCATCTCGTTTCTAAAAGAACGGATTAAGGTTGCTATAGCGATGGGGATTAATAGAGAACAGATCATCATCGATCCGGGAATCGGGTTTGGCAAAACTGATATTCATAATTTTGAAATCATAAGACGGCTGAGTGAATTCCGCATCCTTAACTGCCCGATTCTTATCGGACTCTCTCGTAAGTCATTCATTGGAAGAAGACTGAATCTAACAGAAGCCGAACGATTAGAGGGAACGATTGCGGCCAATGCAATCGCAATTGCTAATGGCGCTGATATTATTCGTGTCCATGATGTTCGGGCTGGTAGGCGAACCGCTGATTTAGCAGTTAAGTTACGCATAGAAAAAGATGGTTAAAAAGTTCATAAGATAGATAGGAGAAAGATTGACAATCAAATCCGATCTTGTGGTATTGGGTATTGATCCGGGGCTCGCAACGACTGGTTATGGAATCATTCGTTCCTCTCCATCCACAAACAGAAACTGGGAGGTGCTTGCCGGCGGGATAATCACAACTGACAGCACCATGGGGGTAGCAGCCCGGCTGCGCCGGATTTATACTGATATCAGCGCATTAATCAACGAATTTCCTCTTACTGGAATGGCGATCGAAGAGGTTTTTATGGCGCGTAATCGCAAGACATTAATCTCTACCACGCAGACGCGAGGCGTTCTTCTGTTAGCGACAAGCAATATTCCCATGCGGGAATATACGCCATTACAAGTAAAAAAGATAATCACTGGTTACGGCGCAGCAACAAAATATCAAGTGCAGAAGATGGTGCAAGAGCTTCTCCGATTGCCAGAGATCCCCCACCCAGATGATATGGCAGATGGCCTAGCACTTGCGCTCTGTTATTGCCTCGAAGCAAATTCACCTCTTTATCAAGCTCTTTATCAAGCTGAGCAGCAAAATTCAAAGAAGCAGGTAACTACTCAACGACCAAGTTATTCCGCTACCAGTCAAGAGAGATCAAGAGAGATTCGTGGGTGGATATAATATGCTGCAAATCTCCACTTACTCGTTGTCATTTCGGTAAAACCTCTGGACAGATGTTCATTGATATGTTAAGCTGATAACGGAACAGA
>CAZORT010000093.1:0-4144 GCA_964582575.1 uncultured Thermotogae bacterium | reverse complement strand
GCTGAATTCACTCAACAGGTCTTCCAATAGATGCAACATAGTTCCTCCTTTCTTCCCTTCTTGGCTGACAGCTAACAATTAAAAGCTCTATTCCTCACATAATACGTGTTGTTTGCAAGATTGAATTTAGACCGTTCCACAAAAATGGATCGCCTGGGGATGATTAGTCATGCCAGGCTAATTGGTTACTACTGATAAAACTCAGCCACACGCTGGAACAGCAACGGGTGGCTGAGTCGATGCAGAAACTCCTTCACTACGGCAGGGCCGGCCAGAATCAGTGCCTGGAGTTACATTGGACCTCGTACCTCAGACCAAGCTACGAACTCCCGCTGAAAGCATTCCGAAGGCGAGGCAAATATCTGCAAAAGAAACTTATAGCTTTCTCATCCTGAGAGGTATGGCTAAGTACGTGCCGACCTTTTCCATCCCCCGCCAACACATAAACACCCGATGCTCCACCACCAATAGCAACATAACCAACGGCGCCACCACCTATGGCGATAAGCCCCGCTGAGCCACCTCCAATCGCTACAATTCCAATAGCTCCACCACCAGCAGCAATCAAACCTGCTGCACCTCCTCCCAGTGCAATGATGCCAACGGCAAGGCCGCCAACGCTGATGATGCCAATTCCTGCAAACCCACCAAAGCTCACAGTCTCATTGGTAGAGAGAAGAGGAATTCCTGCGAATCTCAGATCTCTCAAAGCACTCAGCACATCATAACCAACAATAATGTTGATTATCATGAGTGAAAAGAGTACCAAAAGCGGTGCCCATATCCACATCATCAGATATCTCATCAGAATTCGATGGAATTTGGTGTTATCCATTTTTCTCCTCCCTTTCTTTATGGTATATGACGCTGCCACAATCTTTTTATTTCCGAATGTATTTTACACAATATCTTTAATACGTCAAAAAGCAGGTGGCTGGAATAAACTATAGTAACTGTTTTGGCAATGTTGTCCCTCCTCAAATTCAAAGAAACAATCATATGGTGATGACAGATACGTATCTCTGTCCCTCTTCCCAATAGTCGTAACCCCTTCCCCAACCGCCACTCTCGCCCTCAGGTACTGCATCACATACTGCCCGCAGTTGCTGCCAATGCGGTTTTCCTCCACCTCTCCAATGCTCAGGATAACCTCGTAGCCGGATGATCGAAGCTTGTCAATTACCGGATAGTCTTTCCTCTCGTAAGATGTATATTCTAATAATAGTGGCAGCACCGCTGCGCAGTGCACATAGTCGTCTAATGCCAACACGTACCCCCAGCTTGCGACAGGCCTCAATCATGGCATCTGTCGGCTCTACGCGCTCTAACCATATAGGAACAAAAATACACTCACAGACGTTTTCCCCATATGATATCCGGCTTACCGAGGCCATTGGCATCGGGTATGACACCGATAATCTTATATCCAATCTTCATGTAAAAGCCCGACTGGTGGGTGCCTGGGTTAAAACTCGCGATTCGTTCCGGCAGATTGTCGTAAAGGTCGACATTAGCCAATGAAGTTTCTCCGCCTTCTTTGTCGTCATCTGCCCCCAAGTAGATGGTGAGGCCGCCTTGTTGCCTTGCTGTCTCTTCGAGGGCATGCACAAGAGCCCTGCCTACACCTTGTGTCCGTTTATCACTGCGCACGGCTAACGGATGCAGCTCAAACACATTGCCGTTGTATGTTGGTGCCAATATCCCACCCCACCCCAGCACTACATCACCGTCCATCGCTGCTAGTAAAGTGTTCTCCGACACTAATTGCTCGCTAATTTCCTCGAGCGCATCCTGAAGCGTAGGCCATCCAATTGGAATGCTTTCCGTAAGTATTTGCGCTGCTTCCGTTATCTGCTCTTGACTCAGTTGCATCATATCTACGATTCTCATTGCGTTATCCTCCCAATGAAAATTAAAGCCTGTACCGCTATTTGTCATCAACTTGACTTGATGGCAGCAATCATGCATCTGTCTGTCACGAAATTACAGGTGATTCCATTCTGACCGCCCCTGCTGGTCAAGTGTTACTTTATCAATCAAACTGAATTAGACTTGATAAGAGAAGAGACTGAGCAGAGATAATGAAGATCCTAATTGACACCCATTAGTTACGGCCAACGTATTACCCTGTGTGGTGCGCAAAGTGGATCAACACTATCTGCATCGTCACGAGCGATAGCTGCTCCGCGGCCAATGGTGTTGATTGAACCGTTACGGGTAAACACTGTTGAGATGACGCATTCCACTTGATAAGTTCGTGTTCGGCGTCTCAATCAAGAGGTGACAGTCGTTGGACATCAAGCAATAGAGATGACAGATCCGAGCGAATCGGTCAACTGTCCCACCAAGAGCTTCCAGAAACGCGTGCCGATCCTCATTATCAACATAAATATCCTCTCTTACATTACCACGCGAGGTTACGTGATAAACTGCCCGTTCGTACTCGGTTCTCAGTGGTCACGCCATGGATTCTATCCTATCCTGCATAACGTCAAAAAAAACAAGATCATTACCCAAAGTCTTCAGCCACTTAACAGTTGCTTGACACTAGACAAATTTCTGTCAAGTTTTTTCTCTCCTGGCGCTGGCCCCCAACTATCATTAACCTCCATCTTTTCTTCTTTATTTTACCTATTGTCGTATCAGATGGATGGCAGTAGCCTTCAATGAAGCGCTAACTGAGTCTCCTTCCTTAAACCCCAGATCTTCCACAGACCGTTTGGTGACCAGGGCGTGAAGGGGAAAGCCACAGTCAATCTTTACTTGCGCGAGAGCTCCCCGTGGGAGTATCTGAGTAATCGTTCCTGGGAACGAATTTCTGGCACTACTCTTACCTTTCAAGAAGGCCAGGGTAACATCCTCACCTCGGAAACAGACCCGCACCCTATCACCGACTGAATAGGCGGTGGATACCGCCTCTATTCTGCGGCCATTGATACAGATAGTAGTCATTTGATCTTCGCAAGAGGCAATTACTCCTTCTATGATATTCTCCACACCAACAAAATCAGCCATTTGCTCGTTTATTGGCGCATTGAAGACCTCATCGGGCGTGCCGACTTGTACAATCTCACCATCCATGAGTACGCTAATTCGGTCTGCCACTCGCCGGCCTTGAGAGATATCATGGGTGGCCATTATTATAGTAGTCTTATACGCGCCAATATGGAATATTAATTCTTCAATTTTTTCTGCGGAAATTGGGTCCAAGTTTGCTGTTGGTTCATCCAATAGCAGTACTTCCGGCTCTGTCACCATCGCCCTGGCTAAGGCCACCCGTTGCACTTCCCCGCCTGAGAGCCTCTGGGCGCTCCTTTTCTCATCGCCAGATAGGCCAACCATCTCTAATACATCTCTAACTTTTTGTGCAATGTCATCTTTCCCCCGTACCTTTAGACCGTAAGCAACGTTATCATAGACGCTAGCCTTAAACACCACTGGTTTTTGGAATACCATGGCCATCCTGCGGCGAATATTTAGTCTAATCTTCTCGTTTTTAGTTACACTCACACCATCAAAATATATCTCTCCCCGGGAAGGAGCTTCCAGTAAATTCAGTAAACGTAAAAGTGTAGTCTTGCCAGCGCCGGTGGGGCCAATTATAGCAAAAGTCTCCCCTTTTCTTAACTCTATATTGATGTTTCTTAACACCTCTTTTTCAGCATATCTCTTGTAGAGTTCCTTGACTTCTATCACCATATTTACCTCTCTTGCACTCGATTCAAAGCCAGATTGACCACCAGCGCCAATAATATGAGGATGATTCCCAGCGCTATCGAGACCTCGATCTCTCCCTTTGCCGTTTCGAGGGCGATGGCAGTGGTAAATACCCTGGTGAATCCCCTTATATTTCCACCGATCATCATGGCGATACCGACCTCGGATATCGCCCTCCCAAAGCCCAGTATCACCGCAGCCAGGATGGCAAACCTCGCCTCTCTTATAATGGTGAGGATTGCCTGGAAGTTGCTTGCCCCAAGCGATAAGGCGGTCTCCTTTATCTGCGGGCCGATGGCGCTAAGGGCTGATATAGTTAAGCCGATCATGATTGGCGAAATCAGTATCATCTGCCCGATTATCATGCCGGTCGGGGTAAAGAGCAAATCGAAGACGCCCAGCGGTCCTGCCCTTGATAGTAGCAAAA
>CAZORT010000092.1:0-4160 GCA_964582575.1 uncultured Thermotogae bacterium | reverse complement strand
TACACTATCATATATAATATATACGATATTTAACGATCTATGTCAAGGGCAATTTGAAAATTTGGGGTATTTATTGCATAGTCTTTTCCGTAATTTCGTATAAATACGTCAACCAAATTACATTTAAGGCAAATAGATCAATGGTGCAAACGTGACTTTTGAGTGCTCACCATCTATAGTATGGTAGTAGTCTATCATTTAAAAAGGCAACCAACCCTACAAAGGAGAGAAGATGAATAATTGGAAAGAGCAGATATGTTCCTATGTCGATAAAATTCGCCCCCAAATTGTTACGTTAAGTAAAGATATACATGCCTCCCCGGAATTAAAATTTGAAGAGTATAAAGCATCGCGCTGGATAGCTGATCTGTTCACTGAAGCAAAATTTCATGTTGAATTAGGTGTAGCAGGATTAGATACAGCGATTATTGCTACTCACCCCAAAATAAGTGATGGACCAACAATAGCAATATTGGGCGAATACGATGCTCTTCCCGAACTTGGGCATGGTTGCGGTCATAATTTGATGGCAGGAGCATCGGTGGGAGCCTGTTTAGCTTTAGGGAAGATCAAAGCTGATCTACCTGGAAAACTTATTTTCTTCGGCACACCGGCAGAAGAAGGCGGCGGAGGCAAAGTTATCATGATCCAGGCTGGACTCTTTGACGATATTGATGCAGCGATGATTTTTCACCCCAGCAATCGGACAATGGTAACACGGGGCAGTCTGGCAATCACTGAAGTAGAGATCGCATTTACTGGAAAACCAGCTCATGCTGCTGGGTCACCAGAGGAAGGAATAAATGCACTTGACGCAGTAATTCAAACTTTCAATGGAATAAATGCTTTGCGGCAGCACATAAAAGATGACGCACGAATTCATGGGATCATTACTGATGGCGGAACTAAACCGAATATTGTTCCTGAACATGCTGCTGCTCTCTTTTATGTCCGATCACGATCAACTGATTATCGCGATAAATTGCTGGAAAAACTTCACGCCTGTGCACAAGGAGCAGCGCTTGCCACCGGAGCTAAGCTTTCATTCAGTAAAAAGGGGCATGAATATAAAGCTATGAAAGAGAATCACAGTTTAGCAGCGGCATTCAAAACGAATTTAGAGAGATTAGGCTGTGAAGTTGGCCCGCCCGCTGGTGGCCTTGGATCGACCGATATGGGAGATGTAAGCCATCTTGCTCCAGCAATCCATCCCTATATCGCCATCTGTTCTGAAGAGATCGCTCTTCATACACATGAATTCGCCGAAGCGGCAGGATCAGAACGCGGGTACGACGTAATGATCAACGCAGCAAAAGCACTGGCAATGACAGCGCTTGACCTATTCACTGATAATGATCTTATGCTCCAGATCAAAGCAGAAAATGATCGGACTGCAGACTAACGCCAGGAATAGTTTTGAGTTTATGTGTAGAAGAGAGACTGTGAACTTGGTGATCAACCGATCAGTCGATTAGCAGTCTGGCGTAGAAATTCGAGGGTCTGGTAGCAGGTCTCTTCTGTAAAAGTACGCGGTGAGAGGCCGCATGGCGGAGTTATTATATCTCCAGGACGGAAATCCTTTATCTGTTCGGGCGAGTTGATCCCCCAAGCGATTCGCTTCCCCTGGCGTGATGTAAAATATTGAGTTATATCGTACTGAGAAGCATCAAAGCTGATGATATTAATCTCTGCATTAAACAATAGGTCCCACTGCATATCGCCGCATATATGTACCCCACGAATTACCTGAAAACTCGAAAAGATCTCTTCCCACAGTTCCATATAATCAAAGCTAACTTGCCCAATTGCTGGTTCATCCAAAAAGAGAATGATCTCTTCAGCACAGAGACCATCAATAATCTGCTCAATATGGGTGTATATCCGCAGAAGAGCATCATCTTCTTCATAGCCGGTAAAGATCAGAGTTGCCGGACCGATCACCTGTATTTTCACAGTCGAGAAGTAGTGATGCTGAAACTCCTTGAGACAGCTCAGTTCTCCTGGTCGTTCGATATAGGAGAGCATCTCATCCCCAAGTGCTGGAAGCTCGGGAAGGAAAGGGATGGCATGAGTTAGGCTGTAGGCAACTGCCTCCTCTACTGAAGTAAAGGGTAAGGAGCCGATCTGAGTGATCATTTTTTTTGCTTGCTCATAGTGATACATAACGTGTAAATATACTTTGCCGTAGAGAATCGACGACCACACCCTTCTTGAGTCTGTTGATTACAGTAAATGTTCTTCCAGGAATAGCGCTACCGCATTAGTGTAAAAGTTGCGATTACTCTGTTTGCTAAATCCATGCCCTTCATCCTTGGCCAGCATGTACCAAACTTGACTGCCGTTATTTCTGATCGCTGATACAATCTGCTCAGATTCCCCAACCGGCACACGTGGATCGTTCAATCCTTGAGCGATAAACATCGGTTTGGTAATCTTATCGGCATTGGTTATCGGTGAAATCTTAAGGAGAAATTCACGCATCTTAGGATCACGTTCATCACCATACTCTACCCGGCGCAACTCCCGTCTGTACTCCGCTGTGTTCTCTAAGAACGTAATGAAGTTACTGATTCCGACAATCTCAATTCCCGCTTTGAGACGATCGCTGTAATGTATCATCACCGCTAAGACCATGTACCCGCCATAAGATCCTCCCATAACTGCTATCCGTTCACTATCCAACTCTGGTTGGCTGTCGATCCAGTTAAGGAGTTCGCCGATGTCCCGCACCGCATCTTCCCGTTTATAACCATTATCCAGTTCTAAATAGGTTTTGCCATATCCGGACGATCCGCGAACATTGGGCGTTATTACAGCAATTCCCAGTTCGCAAAGAAAATACTGGTAAATCGCATTAAAAATTGGCCGCGCTTGTCCTTCTGGTCCACCATGAATATCAATTAACACAGGAATCGGCCCATTATCCCGCGCTGGTGGAGAATAATAAAAAGCTGGAATCATCCGCTTCTTGTTACCAACATAGTCAAACGTCGGATAAGAAACTAGTTTGGGGCTAATAAAATCTGCGCTATTAAGCCCACCGACTTCACTGAATGTCCATTGTGTCAGTTGATGAGAATCGAGTGCGAGGACGTAAATATCCCCTGGGCTTTGCGAAGTATTGATTGTTAATGCCAGTTTGCTGCCGGTGGGATGGAATTTCAAGCCGTATATCTGTCCCTGGGGAACTTCCGTGACCTCCGACCGGAGACCACTACCGGTTTCCAACAGATAGAGTTTCCCACTACCCTGTTCATTGCTGGTGAATGCCACCTGTTTTCCATCCGGTGAAACTGCCACTTCAACTATGTCCCACGGGATATCACCAGTAAGAACAGTAAATTCATGTTGTGTGAGATCGTAATATTTTAGTTGCTTGAACTCACTCCCTTCATCGGAAGTAAGATATATTCCTTGTCCATCTTTACCCCAACGTGCTTGTCCATAAGCGACCTTACCGGCATGGGGATTTATTTGAGACAAGTTTCCAGCGGAGATATCCAGGATATAGTAATAAGACTCATTGGCGGAAATATAGTTTAGGAGGAGTAAGTAGCGATCATCAGGAGACCAAGCGACGGCTACCCAACTTCCTTGACCAGTAAAGATTGGTTGAGTCTCTTTCAAATCAGCAAGCGAGCTAATATAAATATCCCAATCTCGACCATTGCGTTTTGTGCTGTAATAGGCAAATCGATCGCTGCAGTTAGACCATACCATTCCCCCGTTACGCGATTGACCATCGGTCAATAACTGATATTTACGACTCTCCATATCGAAAAAGTAGATCTGATAGAGCTCTCCGCCACCGATATCCAGTGAGAAGAGAAAACCACGTTGGGAGGGATTAGGTGATATCTGTACTTCTCCCACTGGTTCAGGGAAAAAAGTGAGTTGTTGGCGAGCGCCGCCCGGATGGTTAAGAGAATGAATTTGGTTAGTCTCACCGAACCGCGTAGAGATAATCATCTCTATTCCTTCATCTATCCATCCGTGCGCGTATGCTGCGCGCGTATTCTGATACTGAAAAATCCGTTCACTGATTCGCCGCGGAATCGGCGGGATATTTTCAATGTGTAAAGTATTACTCGGTATGATTTTTTCAAGAACCATTACATCTTCCTCCTACGTATATTTCAGTAATTAGTGTATCACTACAC
>CAZORT010000091.1:0-4194 GCA_964582575.1 uncultured Thermotogae bacterium | reverse complement strand
CTCATTCTTTTCTCTCCTTTTTATCGATTCTTATGTCGCTTTCTAGATGTAGCGCAATAAATATTTGCACATTCATTGTAGGGGTTCGCCTTGGCGAGCCCGCGGGTTCAAAGAACCCCTACAGAAAATACATGTAACTATTTATTACGCTCTATATATAATGCTTTCGGGTAATTATCCGGTCGATTGTGGAACATCGCATGAATCGTGGAGATGAATGCTCCTTTAATCTGTGCGATATCAGAGAGAGATAGTGGAGATTCATCAAGTTGCCTGTCAGCGATTTTCTCTGCTATAATCTTCTCCACACAAGCCGTAATTTTGCGCTCATTGTCATTTCCATTATTTCCATCCAGCACGTGTGTTGCCGCCTCAACAGAATCTGCCAAAAGTACAATCGCTGTCTCTTTAGTATGTGGCTGTGGACCAGGATAGCGATACTCTGCTTCGCCAACCGATCTCTTTGTCTTATCCTCCTGCGTCGCCTTGGAATAAAAGTAACGGATTAATGAAGTACCATGGTGGGTGATGATAAATTGGACGAGATCGTCTTTTAGTCCTCCCTGGCGAGCCAGTTTGATTCCTGCCTTCACATGGGAGAGCAACATGTCTTTACTCTCTTGTGAAGAGAGATTATCGTGCGGATTTATCCCGTTACGTTGATTCTCAGCAAAAAAATTGGGCTGCGATAGCTTTCCAATATCGTGGTAATACCCACCAACACCAGCTAACAAAGGATTAGCGCCGATAGCGCGGGCTGCACCCTCGGCGAGTGAGGCTACATTTTTACTATGATAGTAGGTGCCCGGCGTCTCTGCGCGCAAGCGCCTCAATAGCGGATGTTCTGGGTTTAACAGTTCAGTTAACCCGATTGGACTTGTCTTCTGCGTCAAATACTCACATGCCGAAATCGATCCCATCGCGATCAGTGCGACGCCGACTCCCCCGACCGCGGCAAGAATAAGATCAAGTGAGAATAGAGCAGCAGAGGAGATCGCAGCAAAAGTGAGAAATCCAATTACATTCACCGCGGCGATCAGTCCGCCAGTCTTCAAAATATCAGAATTCCGTCGTAATTTTCGGATACCGACTACACCTGCAAGGCCACTGCTTACCACCACAATCGCTCCTTCCAATCCCAAAGTAAGTCCCCACACACCTGTGGCAAAAAGCAGCATAATCAATGCAGTCTCTTCATCAACAAAAACAGCAGTCAATAGAGGGATAAGCGCGATCGGAAGAAAGAAGGGAGTTATCATATCTCCTCCCTGACTGAGGAGTACAGTCAAGAATCCTAAACAGATCAAGAAGCGAGCTTGCTGCCGGGTTAATCGGTGACTTATTTCACGAAGATAGAAGACGACCAAGCCGGTGATTACAGTTAACCCTACACCTTGAGCCGCTAATACAGCCCAGCCAATAAGGATTGGCCAACGATCATAGCGAATATCAAAGGCGGTCAGCGCAGCGGCAAGAGCAGCAAATACAGCGGTAAAAGCAACACTCATTCTTCTCGTCGGGGTATCCATAAAGAGCGGCTCTATCACGTTGCTGCCGGATAGTCGTATACAAAAAATAGAATGCCAATTAAGTCTTTTCATTATGCTTATCTTTTCATTATGCTTATTTATCGCGGAACTTGCGAATGAAATGAGCCTTTTAGTAGTTTAAACGAGCTCATGCAGAACTTAGCAGATATATTCTTTCCAACTATGCTATCGCACCGGGCAAGATTTCTCCATTCCCATTTCAATGTACTCTGTATTCTTGACAACGAGCAAATAATCTCCATCTTACTCAACTTGTTCGTGTTGCGTATTGTTATCGGCAATTGCATAAGCATCGATGATCTTCTTTACTATTGAGTGGCGTACTACATCGGTCTTATCCAAATAGATAAATGAAATTCCGTCGATCTGGGAAAGGATTCTTTGTGCTGCTATCAAGCCGGAATGTTTATGCTCCAGATCAATCTGTGTGATATCACCGGTTATTACTGCATGGGAATGCACTCCCAAGCGGGTAAGGAACATCTTCATCTGTGCATGAGTAGTATTTTGCGCTTCATCAAGAATGATGAAACTATTGTTGAGCGTCCGGCCACGCATAAACGCAAGCGGCGCTATTTCAATACGATTATCCTTTTTAAGCCACTCAACCTCGCGTCCTGGCAGCATATCATAAATTGCATCATAAAGCGGACGCAGATAAGGATTTACCTTCTCCTGAATGTCTCCTGGAAGAAAGCCGAGTTCCTCCCCAGCCTCTACAGCCGGTCTGATAAGGACAATCCGTTTCACTTTTTCCCGTTTGAGATAATCAATCGCTTTTGCCACTGCTAAGTAGGTTTTCCCCGTACCTGCCGGGCCGATTGCAAATACAACATCATTCTTATCTATCGCGTTGACATAACGTAATTGTCCGATCGTCTTGGCACGGATCTCCTCTCCCCAATGAGTCACTTGCACGACATCTGAGAGTACACCACGTATGTTTTTGCCATCTTTTGTCTTTTCAATCATATATCTTACATCGGCTACTGTTGGAATATGGTCTGTCTCGATAATATCAAGCAGGTGCTCAAAGACCGAACGTGTTCGTTCTACATCAGCAGCGACTCCTTCAATTCTGATCACATCGCCGCGAGCGATAATCTTTGTTGGAAACTCTTTTATAATCTCATTTAAATTACAATTGAATTGACCAAGAAGTGCTGTTGCCTCCTCATTATTTCTGAGAATTATCTCTGCTACTACTTTATCCGTCGCTCTTATATTCACTCACCCCTACTAAAAATTCTTGTGATTGGTCTTTACGATCGATCGTCGTCTGTATACGCGTCAACAAGGGAGTGACAAACTCTCCTTCTTTGATCCCTTCTGGTTCATCAACAAGATGGACATCAATATAACCTCTGGTATATCCGCGCCAGCGCCCATCACTGCTGCGTCCTTCAACTAATATCTCTTCCTTCTGATTGAGAAAACTCCTTTTTATTCGAACTCTCTCTGTACGCGCCAGATCAGTGATAATCTTACTCCGCTTGCTCTTTTCAATTTCACTCACTTGTGCAGGTAATAAAGCAGCGGCTGTTCCTGCACGTGAAGAATAGCGAAAGATGTGCAGATTTACAAAACCGATCTCTTCTATCAGCGTACAGGTACGCATAAACTCCTCTTCAGTCTCACCGGGAAAACCGATAATCAAATCCGTTCCGAATGTTACATTATTCAACATCTCTTTTATCTGCGTAATCCGTGATCGATAAACTGCTGTATCATACCCTCGCTGCATAGCAGCTAAAATACGATCAGCTCCGCTTTGGAGAGGGATATGAAAATGAGGGCAAGCGCGACTGTCAGCAGCAAAGAGCAAAACCAACTTATCGGTTATTCCTTGCGGATTAATTGATCCCAACCGCAGGCGTTTAAGCCCGTCGATCTCAAGTAAGGAGGCGATCAATGAGGGAAGATCAGTCGATGGAAGATCATCCCCGTATTGAGCAAGGTTGATCCCAGTGAGGATGATCTCAGGATAACCATTAGCAACCAATTGACTCGCTTCTTTTTTTGCAATGGAAATTGGTTTGCTCTGTGTCGCTCCGCGCAGCTGCGTTACCCGGCAGAAGGAACATGCACTATTACATCCATCTTGCACTTTGAGAAAAGCACGTACCCGTCCGGCCTGATAGCTAATTGTCTTTCTCTTCCATCCTTCCTGCGTTAACGCCGATAGATATCCTCGTTCTCCTGCTAATGATTGATCAACGATCATTTTAATCTGTGTTTTTAGCTCGTTATTGAAGACAACGCTGACCCCTGGTATCTTTGCTATCTCTGAGCCAATTGCTTCTGCCATACATCCGGTAACCAGAACTTTGACCGATTGGCGACCATTTCGTCTTACTCGATTGATCAACTGCCGTGATTTACGTTCGCTGAGAGCGGTGACAATACAAGTATTGATCACATAAATATCAGCTTCATCATCAACGATTTGGTAACTTGGCTCAAGTTGTTCGCGCATCAGCTGTGTTTCATATTGATTGACTCTACACCCGAGAGTGCGAAAAGCAACCCGTGGAATGCGCTCGACATTATTGTTCTCTTTCATTTATATCTCATTACAAAACAGCGATAGCGATATCGCCTTACCTAATAAGGATACCACCATCGACCATTTTGTCAACTTAGC
>CAZORT010000090.1:0-4208 GCA_964582575.1 uncultured Thermotogae bacterium | reverse complement strand
GAAGCGAAGGGGTCGAAATGACATTTGTTGATTGACACGACACTAAAGTAGTTACAATAGGAAAAGATAAGGAGTATCTGTGCTTGATTACTTTGAGGGACGGATTGTTCGGTTAGAGAAAGACAGAATTATCATTGAGGTTGAAAGAATCGGCTATTCTCTATTAATGTCTCAGAGAGCGATCGCTGCGCTTAATCAAGGTGAAACAGCGCAGATTTTTAGTCATCTGATCATCCGTGATGATTCTATTGTTTTATACGGGTTTCTCTCTCCTAATGAGCGCAGTCTATTTCAACTCTTGCTGGCAGTGCCGCAAGTTGGGCCTCGTTTAGGGTTAGAGATTCTCTCTTCTCTTTCGCCAACACAATTCACGCAAGTCTTGCATCAGGGAGATATTGCTCGCCTGATGAAGATCAAAGGAATCGGCCGTAAAATAGCACAACGAATCTTAATCGAGTTGCGAGAAAAAGTAATAAAAGACAGCACAGAGGTGAGTAGCTTCCTCCCACTAAGAGCCGAACAAGAGCAAGCATTACAAATCCTTACCTCTAAAAACCTCGGCTTTTCAATCAGTGAAGCAAGACGAGCAATTGAGCAAATAAAAAATGACGATCTGCCACTAAAAGAGATCGTCCGCCAAGCATTAGTCAATATGGGACGATAAGAAAGAATGACAATGAAAATCTGTGGATTAGATTACGGCCGCAAACGAATCGGAATCGCTGTGAGCGATGAGCTGCAAATTATTGCACATCCCTTCTCTGTGTACCAGAGAATCTCTGCAGCCAAAGATATTGCTTTCTTCGCTGCGCTGGTCAAGGAAGAGGAGATAGGAGAGATCGTTGTCGGATTACCGCGCAATATGGACAATTCATTAGGTGAAATGTCACTAGAAGTAATGAAATTTTGTGACATTCTTCGCTTAAAATTATCCTTACCCGTCTACACGTATGATGAACGGTTAACCAGTATTGAAGCTGAAAGGGTCCTATCACAATCCAATATTTCGCAACGAAGGCGCAAGGAGATGCGTGATAGCCTCTCTGCTGTCCTTATTCTACAAGGACACTTAAACCGCCCAAAATAAAACTCATTAACTTAACCATTTTTGCCATCACTACCTGTAACCATCGCTTCAATAAATGGAGTCAGTTCTCCATCAAGGACTGCATCAACATTCCCCGTCTCCAAGCCGGTACGATGGTCTTTTACCAACCGGTAAGGATGAAGAATATAGGAACGAATTTGGCTGCCCCATTTAACTTCTTCTAATTTCCCTTGCAGTTCTTCCAATTTCTGAGCCTGTTGCTCGTAAAGGAGCTCAGCAAGACGGGAATGTAACACCTTCATTGCTATCTCTTTATTCTGATGCTGCGACCGCTCGTTCTGACAGGAAACTACAAGCCCGGTGGGAAGATGCGTTATCCGCACTGCAGAATCAGTAGTATTAACATGCTGCCCCCCGGCGCCACTGGAGCGGTAGGTATCAATACGCAGATCATCAGGCAGAATATCAACTTCTCCCATTTCAACTTGTGGTGTAACAGTGATCGCAGCAAATGAAGTATGGCGACGGTGCGCTGAATCGAACGGTGAAAGACGCACTAATCGATGGATCCCTTTTTCCCGTCTGAGATAACCAAAGGCATAGTTCCCATTAACCTCTAATGTGGCGCTCTTAATCCCTGCCATCTCTCCTGGACTGGTAATAAGCAACTTTGCTGTGAACCCAGACCGTTCACACCAGCGACTGAACATGCGTAACAGCATCGCTGCCCAATCTTGCGAATCAGTACCGCCTGCTCCGGCATTGATTGACAAATAACAATCACTTCTATCATAAGGGCCAGAAAGAAAGATTTCTATTTGGAAACCACGAAGTCTTTGCTCAAGATCAGCAAACTGTTCTTCCAACGCCGTAAGCTCGTCATCCTCTTTCATTTCAGCGGCCATTTGATAAAGAAGATCAATCTCTTGCAGCTCATCACTGAAAGTTTGATACCGCGTGAAAAGAGAGCGGTGTCGCTCAAGGTTTTGCATTACTTTCCGTGCAGAAGACGGATCATCCCAAAAAGACGGAGAAGTTATCTCTTTGTCTAACTTGGTAATAGTTGCTGCAAGTGCAGCGATGTCAAAGATGATCACCGATCCGCTGTAGAAGCGTAATCGCCCTAGTAATTTTTTCTCGTTCCATAATTATCTTTATAAAACCACAACCCTGTTTCGTAAAACTTAAGTATACCGATCAGCAACAGAGGAAGCGGCATAGGCATGTGGCTTGATCATAACAGAAAAACCGCTCCCAATAATCATACCCACTACCTCGTCGATCATCTCTTTGGTGCGGCCGTTTTCACCAATATCAATATGAATTTCCATATTATAAATAAGCGCAACGCGCTCGGCGAGCATAGCAATCAGCTTTTGCGCCAATTCAAGCGAAAGCCAAGCTTCATGCCAAATCTTCTGACGCAGAGAATGCATCTGTATCCCCTTCTCCCGTGTCCAAAAATAGCGCCCGCCTTTACCAATTTTATGCAAAACAATTGCACTGATAAAATCAATTTCTCTCGTACCGGAAGCAGAATCAGTCCCGACAAAGATCGCATAACGCGCCTTTGAATCTTCCTCCATTATTGCGGTCAGAGCATTGACAACCTCAGGAAAGGACATCTCCCTGTGCTGGGAATTATAAAATCGTTGTTCCATATTATTAATCTTACAACAAGATCATATTAGAATCAATTAAGAAGAAATTATTGTCGATTAAAATTTACCCAAGCAGAGAAAGAATTATCTACCTATCCTCTGTCAAACCGCTTGATTGCTTCTTGTACTCTGCGCTGCTCATCTCTTTCTTGGAGTTTACGCCGCTTATCATATAGTTTTCGTCCTTTGGCTATTCCAAATTCTACTTTAACATACCCACGTTTAAAATAGAGGCGCAGAGGGATCGCTGTATATCCTTGTTGTTGAATCTTATCACGTATGCGCTCAATTTCACGCTGGTGAAGAAGTAATTTCCGCTCTCTGTCAGGGGGAACATTATAAATATTCCCCTCTTTGTAGGCCGAGATATGGACATTGAGCATAAAAACCTGTTCTTCCTGAATAACAATGTACCCCTCACGCAAGGAACACTGACCGGCACGCAAACTTTTAACTTCTGTCCCGCGCAGCTCAATCCCCGCTTCGATCTTCTCTTCAATCTCATAATCATGATATGCTTTTTTGTTGGTAGCAATAATTTTAATCATTACATAATAAGGCTATCCAATGACTTCTCTTTCTGCAAGATGAGCCTTTCTCTGCTCTGCTCTAAAATGCAGCGGGAATCTTGCACCGGTAAGCTCGTTGATTATCAGGATTTGTAACTATTCAGGAGTCAGGAGTCAGGAGTCAGAAGGCGGCAAGTTGCTGGAAGCCTATACTTCTTCTATTCTGGCTTCTGGATTCTGACTTCTGGCTCCTGAGTAGTTACTTATTTTTCTCTAAGGCAATTTATGACCTTGAAAACTCCTCCTCACCGATCTAAAATAATTAGTAATGGATTAGGTTTGGAGGGGTGGGTGAGTGGTCTAAGCCGCTAGTTTGGAGAACTGGTGTACCTTTAGGGGTACCGCGGGTTCAAATCCCGCCCCCTCCGCCAGAGCCTGTGCTAGGTGGGGGGCTAGCGGTCCCCTATATCTACAACCCGCTACAGCAGAGCCGAAGGGTTTCCCCGGGAACAAGGAGCGGAGTTGGTCTCAGATAGCACTGGTGTTGAGGGCTGAGCCCTTTGCGGCACATGACTATAAACCCCGTCAGGCCCGGAAGGGAGCAGCGGTAAGTGGTCCTCTGTGGGTGTTAAAGGATTACTTGGCCTGAGCTAACTATCGGAGCAGCGTCTGTTCTCTGATCACAAAGGAGCCACGCACAGGCTTATTAAACCGTATATTAACATTATTGAATGTGCAGCAGAAGGAAGAGAGCTGTCTCTTCTTAGTTTGATCAGATAAAATAATGGGATCAGAAAAAAGATGGAAATATCAGGAAATATCAGAGAGTAGTATGCACACCTTGGTTTTGCAATGAAAAATAAAAACAAGTTGCTATCTGTTCAGCAACCCAATCATACCACACCTTATGCGCAAAGCACTGGCGCACTGGCGATTACACTATCATATATAATATATACGATATTTAACGATCTATGTCAAGGGCAATTT
>CAZORT010000089.1:0-4210 GCA_964582575.1 uncultured Thermotogae bacterium | reverse complement strand
AATGTATATATTCGCGGTGCGAAACAACTGTAGAATAATCTTAAACGATCTTGTTTTACGCCAGAAAATCAGGTATCTGCTCTAAATCGATTAGATCACGATAGCTCTCTCGTTTTCTGATCAGGAAATGCTCGTTTTCACTGACTATGACCTCAGCTACTCGGGGACGCGAATTATAATTAGAAGCCATAGAATAACCATAAGCCCCCGCGTCCATAATTGCTAATAGATCATTTGGTTTAATGATGCTCATATATCGCTGATGGGCGAAGAAGTCGGCGCTTTCACATACTGGTCCTACTACATCCACAACCTGTTTACCAGCACGCGGAATTACGGCTCGTATTTCATGGTATGCGTTGTAAAGAGGTGGGCGCAACAGGTCGTTCATTCCGGCATCGACAATGACAAACCGTCTATCTGTGCCAGATTTACAGTAGCAAACTCGGGTAAGAAGAAGACCGGCCTGACCGACGATCGCTCGACCCGGCTCTAAGATAAGCTTCATTTTAGCAGCGCAAAGTGGTGCAAGGATATGTGCGGCCAAATCTTGCGGTCCAGGCGCACCCTCGTGCCGATAGTCAATCCCTAATCCACCGCCAATATTGATATATTCGAGTGGAAGTCCATCCTGTTGTAGTTTGTCGACCATATTCAAGATTAGCTCGACAGCGGCCGTTATCGGCGCAAGGTCGAGCATCTGCGAGCCAAGATGGATATGTATCCCGATCGGCTTAACTCCAGGCATCTTCATCGCACGATAATAACCACGACGTGCCTCCTTGGCTTCTATACCAAATTTATTCTCCTTAAAGCTGGTCGAGATATAGGGATGTGTTTTGGGGTTAATATCTGGGTTGACCCGCAGTGCAATCGGCATTGGTCGACCGTGCTGTATGGCAATCTGGTTAAGAAGCTCCAGTTCGGCCAATGACTCAATATTGATCATCAATATCTTTGCCTGAACTGCTTCTTCCAACTCCCGTTCTGACTTTCCAATACCGGCATAGACGATCTTATTTGGATCTATTCCAGCACGGAGAGATTGAAAGAGTTCTCCTCCGGAGACGACATCGACTCCACAGTCTTGTTGCGCAATGATACGCAAGATCGCCCCGACATTGTTAGCCTTAACAGCATAACAGAGCAGGTGATCAATTTCGGAAAAGGCTTTCCTGAACAAATTGATGCGCTCTACTATATTATGAAAACTATATACATAACAGGGAGTGCCATAGGTAGCTGCTATCACTCGTAAGGGAACGTTTTCACAGTAGAGTTCCCCAGCGTGATATGTGAATGGTTCCCTGCTTGCTAGCGGTTTCGTTTCCTTTTCCATCATTAGTCGCCAACAGTTACTTTGATCTGGCAAAGTAAATATGTTTCACCCGTCCTGTGCTCACTGTGAAACTTGTGATAGCCCCTATTTGGTTACGACTGAAACGGAGAATTATTCCATTGGTTCTGAACATATCTCTGAGTACCGGTTTCAACGGATCTGAAGACGAGTGTTTATATTTAATATATAGTTGTCCATTCTCAAGCACGATCGTGTAGAACGTTTGCAGTTCGTCGCTATAATAATCTCCCACATAGATTGCTAACTGATTAGCAGAGAGAGAGATCGCTTTGATTGCTTGCAGAGTATCAGGTTCTCTTCCCTTGATTGACAGATGTACTTGTTCTTCTTTCTCCTGTACAAACTCAATATTGATCGGCGCCTCTGTGGCGCTAAACTTTGTCGCACTGATAGGTGAAAGTTGGAACTTAACGCCGGACATCTCAGCGATTAATTTGTTCTCGTGCACGGATAGATCCAAGATCGTGTCAGTGACTGAGCTGTGATAGAGGCCAACCTTACCTTCAAGGTCTAGTACTGGCAGTTCTTTGACCTCTCCCTTTATGCTATCTGCTTCTGTAATTTGACCAGACAGATAAATATCAGCGACCTGCAGAGCAAGCTGATGTGGTTTGATGCTACTTAAGTTAGCCAAGCAGATCACTGTAAACTCTTGTTCTGGAAAACGGATCATTTCAGCCCGAAAACCGACAAATGCACCACCATGGCTGACCGTTTTCAGTCCTCTATAATCACTAATGATCAATCCGCCAGCATAGTCTAAGCGGTTGCCATTGTTCAGCATCCCTGGCGATAGAAGATGGGTAATTGAGCTTGCGCCCACTGTCGGCTGATAGAAGTTCTGATCCCAAAGGAATAAGTCTTCCACTGTCGTAAAAATACCACCGTCACCTACTATATCGAGTGTGGTCATGTTGATTCGGTAGCCAGTGTCGCTATTGGGTGAGTAACCAATAGCGCAATTTTTTACGATCATTGTATGATCATCGTGAAAATGGGTACTTAGCATACCAAGTGGTTGGAATATCTTCTCGGCGGCAAAATCCCGTAACGATTTGCCGCTAGCTCGTTGAACGATCATTGCCAACAAAAAATAACCGGAATTACTGTATAAATATTGCTCCCCTGGATTAAAATTGAGCCTTTTCTGTCGCGCCAGCATAGCGAGCGCTTCATCATCTGTGTAATAATCACTCTCACGCATCCCTGCTAAATCCATCACATCAAGATAATCACGAATACCACTGGTGTGATGAAGAAGATGGCGAATGGTAATGGCAGCTTCATATTGCGGCATCTCCGGTAGATATTTCTGAATCTTATCGCCCAAAGCAATTTTCCCTTCCTCAACCAACAGAACGATGCACATCGCGGTGAATTGCTTGGACGTGGAATTGATACGAAATACTGTCTTGGAAGAGATAGGGATATCATGGTCCAGGTTGGCCATTCCATAGCCACGTTTATAAATCATTTGACCACGCTCAATGATCCCTATCGCACAACCAGGTGAATCTGGTCTGTCCCACAGCGCGAATAATTGATCAACTTTGTCAGTCATGGTTGTTTTGTTATTCCGGCCAGTTAATTGCTTTGCGGTTGATGTAGCGTTCATATTTTCTCCTTGTAAAAATTGCATTCGCAAGATAGTACCAGATAATCATTGCTTTATTCAACAGTTCATTAATCGAGGATCAAGATTCTTATTATTGTCAACTTACCCTCTAAAACTTCCGCAGTTAGAAACCATTGTACTTCGTAGTTAATTATGCTATTATAACAGCGGGTACAGATAAGATGCTGTGCCTGATCTTTGTCATGGCATAAAAACTAAATTACTATGAGAGGTTAACTTCCGATGGTTCTACGATCATTGCTCTTTGCGCCAGGAAATGTAACTCGCAGGGTAGAGAAAGCATTGCAACTTAATGCTGACGCCGTGATTCTTGATTTGGAAGACGCAGTTCCGCTATCAGAAAAAAGCTCAGCCCGCGAGCTCGTTGCCCAAGCTCTGCAAAGACCACGCAATAGTCTCTGTTATATTCGGGTGAATGCGCTGACTACTGGTCTGACTATCGATGATTTGACCGCAGTTATCTCTTCCCAGTTAGATGGAATAGTTCTTCCTAAAGCAGAAGAAGCGGAAGATCTGCGTAAAGTCGATTGGTATCTCTCTTATTTGGAAGAGAAACTTTCTCTGCCAATCGGTTCTATTGATCTTATCCCGCTGGTGGAGAGCGCCAAAGGTATTCGTAATGTTGATGCTATCGCTGCGTCAGTCAAGCGCGTGCAGCGACTTTGCTTTGGATCAATAGATTATGCGGCTGATATTCAAGTTCAGCTCTCTGCAGAGAAGATGGAACTTCTCTATGCCCGTTCCTCCTTGGTCAATGCCTCTGCCGCAGCTGGTCTGGAGCCGCCGATAGACACTGTTTATCCTGAAATCCGGGATATAGATGGATTACGCACTGATGCAATCACCGCACGTGGTCTTGGGTTTCAGGGGAAGCTTCTTATTCACCCCGATCAGATTGAGCCAGTAAATCAGATCTTCTCTCCGTCTGAAGAGGAGATTGCGTATGCCAAGCGGATAATCGCTGCATTTAAACAAGCAGAAGCAGCTGGTCTTGCCGCTATTACACTCGATGAAGGTAAATTTATTGATTATCCAGTCGTTCGCAATGCCCAACGTCTGCTCGCTGTTGCTGCTGCAATTAAGGAAGATGAGCCGAATTAGATTTAATCAACCGAAATTATTTTTTGTCTAATCTCTGACCGTTGAGAATAAGACTCTGGTCATATAATATTTAAAGTAAATGCTCAGTGAACCCCGTTGGCTGGTATGATTTA
>CAZORT010000088.1:0-4237 GCA_964582575.1 uncultured Thermotogae bacterium | reverse complement strand
GCGAAGGGCTCGGAATGACAAAAGCGAAGGGGTCGAAATGACAAGATAATAGTGATAGTGAAACGCACTACTAGCTCCCTTTTCATTCTGACTCCTGAATTCTGACTTCTGGCTCCTGAGGAGTTACCCAGAGAACAAAGTCTACTTGACCAGCAAGAAGAGTTCGGTTATCATTAGTTCGTTTATTATTAACAGAGAAGCAGCCGAAATTATTTTAGTCTTTACCGAGAAGCAGAAGGAGGAAATATGCAACAATTCTTTTCTCGTTTTAAAGTAACGATCATCTGGGGTATTGTTATCGCGTTTATTGTCAGCAGCATAGGACTCTACGCCCTGATGCGCCAGCCACCAGAAGCAGCCGATGCACCTGTAGAACAACGGATTGCAGTAGTAATAAATGGCGAGCAGATCACCATAGCCGACTTTGAAGCAGCTTATGCACACCTCATTAGACAGCACGAGCAGTTCCATGCTCGGAGGGGAGAACAATTTACCCCGCTGCTACGGGGCGTAACCGGATCATCACTGCAACTTCAATTACGTGCACATACAATGGAAGGAGTGATTCGCCATACATTAATTGGACAAGAGATTACGCGGCAACGGATCAGAGTTGATAGCAGCGTGGTCGAAGCAGAGTTTCGCCGACGGTACGATGAATTATTACGTGTCAATAACCTCACGGAAGAGCGGTTGCGTGAGATACTTACGGCGCACGGACAAACATTACGTGATTTCAAAGAGAATGTGATCCGGGCTCCTATTCGGCGGGGGATGGAAGAGAGAGAATTACGCACAATCGTAGTCGGTGCAATCACCCCGACCGATGCTGCACTCGAAGCCTTTATGCTCGAGAATATTGACCGCTATAAGCAGCAAGAAGAGGTGCAAGCATCGCATATTCTGGTAGCCGATGAAGGACTGGCAAAAGAGATATTAACTAAGCTTAGAGCAGGAGCAGACTTTACTGTGCTGGCACAAGAACATTCTACTTGTCCCTCAGCAGATAGGGGAGGCGACCTCGGCCGGTTCGGCCGCGGCAGGATGGTCAGAGAATTTGAAGAAGCCGCCTTTGGCTTGGCAGTCGGGGAGATCAGTGAAGTTACCCGCACTCAATTTGGCTACCATATTATTACATTGACCGGTCATTGGCCGGCGCATCTACCTACCTTAGACGAAATAAAAGACGAAGTTAGAGCAGACCTTATTCGGACAGAAGAAGAAAGAAAATTTGAAGACTGGTTGGAAGGACTGCGGAATGCTGCTACCGTGGAGATCAAGCTTCCACTCGTTGCAGCCCAACTATTGTATCAACAGGATCCCTTGCTTGGGTTGGCTGAATTTAAACGGATCAGAGATGAGAGGGTTATCGATGATCCACATCTCGGTTTCTTTATCGGGCAGATATACGAAACAAGATGGCGAGAAAAGATAGCAGAGCGTGGTGATCTGGAGGCGAAAGAGGAACGGACACCTGAAGAAGAACGGCGTTTGGCAGAACTGATTGAGCGCAGCGCTCACTATCGCGCTATTGCGGTCGCTAACTATGAGCAAGTACTGCAAGTAAGGGGAATCGAGCTTGATGAGCGGTTCCTGCGCCGGATACATAGTCTTGCTCCTGACAGCGCCGTTGCGGTCTACCATCTGGGAAGATTACTCCAGGAACGGGGTGATCCCTTTGGAGCAGATAGCCATTTCCGAGACGCTATAAGTATTGATCCATCTTTTCTTCCGGCGATCATTGCCGCGGGTGAAATTGCATTAGAGCAAAGATTCTACCACGTTGCAATTGAGCATTTTCACCGGGCGCTGGAGCTGCAGCCCGGTGATGTGCGGATACTGACAAATCTTGGCCAGGCGTATATAAAAGTGGGAGAACTTGATCAGGCAGAAGAGGCACTAACAGTTGTATTGCAGCAAGACCCACGCAATCCGCACGCATTAACTGGAATGGGGGACCTATCCTACAACCGCCTACAGAGGGCGATTGAATCAGTCGACAAACTGCAACGACGGACTGATCTCACCGCTGAGGAAGAGAAAGAACTCAGCAAACTACGAGGTGCGATCGAAGATTATGGCCGTAAGACGATTAACTATTATCAGCGGGTAATGGAGATAGCGCCGTCAATCGAGTTAGAGCTGCGAATAGGTATGGCTCAGCTTGCTATTGGATCAATCGAAGAAGCAAAGTCGATATTCGAAGGTATTATCCGCCGTTTCCCATTCACTGGTGAGGCATTCCGTCTCCTGGGTGAAATTTACCTGCAGCGAAACGATACAGTAACTGCGTTAGCAAAGTTCCGCACTGGCTTTGACAGGACAGTCTACCGCAGTATAGTACGAGAGCCAGAGAGGGCTGCTCTTCGCTTAGCTCTGGGGCGGAAGATAATTGAGCTTGCCCCTGATGATATTGATATGCGGTTTAGAGTGGCACGAGTTTATGAAGATCACTTCATGTGGACAGGAGCGATCCGCCATTATGCAGCTATCCTTGAACTTGATCCGACATCGATACCAGCGCACCGTGCAATGGCCAATGCACATCTGCAGCGAGCAGAACATGATATTGCGCAGCAATATCTGTGGCGCGCCATTCCCCATGTTCGGATAGAAGATGAAAAACTTTCCATATATCAGCAAATCATTGATATTGAACGCGCTAAGGTCGGGCGTGGTGCCCCATTAGGACCCTCTGGACTAGATGCCCGGTTTGCGATGGCGAAGATCCATATCGCGCGAGCGAATATCGATCAGGCACGGAGACTATTAGCAGAGATTCAAGCTGATAATCCCGACCATCGTACCGATGAAGTGCAAGGATTACTCGCCAAGATCGCTCCTGTTGAAGGAAGATAGACTTGCACGAAGTTAGACCTGCACTAGAAGAAGAGGGAACAGAGAACCAATCTGGCGGTAATGGAGAATGAGCTTATTTAACGAATTGATCTTACAGATCGCAAAGCTCCGTTCTCCGGAAGGCTGCCCGTGGGATCGCCAGCAAGACCATCTCTCGTTAAGACCATATATAGTGGAAGAAGCATATGAAGCAGTAGCAGCAATCGATGCAGGAGATATGGAAGGCCTGGTAAACGAGTTGGGCGATCTGCTGCTACAAGTTCTGCTCCATGCTCAGATAGCAACAGAGAATAATGAATTTACGCTCGATGATATTCTTACCACCCTAAAAGCAAAGTTGATCCGTCGCCATCCGCATGTCTTTGCGGATAGCAACCGTGACATCAAAGAAGTAAAAGCCAATTGGGAAAAGATAAAAAAGAGAGAGAAGAATCATGCGCATCCGCTGCCTCCATTATTGAGCGCCCGTAAATTACTCGATCGAGCAGATAATTTAGGAATTGAGCTTGATTGGAAGAGTGCAAAAACAAAAGAGCAGCAAGCTGGATTGGTAATTCTGCAAGCGATTAAAGCGGCACACCAAGCAGAGATAGACCCTGAATTTGCTTTAAGAGATGTAATCGCAAGCTTCAACGAACAGATGAATTCCCTCATTGTGGCGCAGAAGACTTAAGAAGACCCAAAGATGGATTCTCATTATAATACAAAAGAAGCATTGATTTTTTGGATTCAGACCGACGAAGCATCGATACATCTGATCGACGGGATCATCAGCGCCTACGACGGCGTCGCCAATTTGCGGCGTGATTATACCATAAAAGATGGAAAAATTTATTTCAAAGTCTTTGTTGCCGATGGAATGCACGATGAATTTCTCTCGATAATTGAGCGCTGTAAGAAATATCTGTTGATCACTGATGTTGTGCAATCTCTTTAATCTCTATGGTTGTGCACTGCGTAAAGCGAGGAGAATTTTGCTGCCCTGTAAATTTCATCCACATGCGAGTGTGTCAACGATATTTGATATTGATTTTGAACATCTATGGCAGACAGGAAAGAGAGCACTGATCTTCGATCTCGATGGAACTCTTAATGTGCGCCGAAGAGCAAATCTATCTCCGCAAGTTTATCAACTGCTCAGCTCGCTGCAAGCAAGAGGATTTAAAGTCGCTATTCTTACTAATCGCCGCTTTCGAGTGAGAAGCGACCAGGCGATCGCTGCTCTTACGCAAGAATACCCACTGATCCATACAGCAAACAAGCCAAATGCAAAAGGATTCCAGATGCTGATGATAAAGATGGAGACGACGCCAGCTAATACTGTGATGATAGGTGATCACCGCTTTACTGACATTTGGGGCGCCAACCGCCTCGGCAT
>CAZORT010000087.1:0-4285 GCA_964582575.1 uncultured Thermotogae bacterium | reverse complement strand
ACTTAAGATTACTCTCGTTGCAAGTCAGTAGGAAATCTTGTACAATTTATTAACGTTAGCGAAAATAATTTTGTTTACATTAGATAAAAGGAGGCATAAAAATGCAAAAATTAGCTACCGAACAGATAGAGTTCACAGGTGGAGCATGGGAGACGACGATTAATGTTCGGGATTTCATCATGCAAAATTATACACCCTATGATGGTGATAGCAATTTCCTTTCTCCTATTGAAACAAAGACTGAGAAGTTGTGGGAAAAAGTCAAGGAATTATTCCGACAGGAACGAAAGAACGGGGGAGTATTGGCATTAGACACCGAAACGATTCCCTCCATCACCTCCCATGGACCGGCCTATGTAGACAAGAGTTTAGAAAAGATAGTTGGATTTCAGACTGATCTTCCTCTAAAACGGGCGATTAAGCCGTATGGTGGACTACGATTAGCGCAGCAGGCTGCCGAGCAGTGGGGATATGAAATAAGCCCTCATATAATAGAAATCTTTTCTAAGTACAGAAAATCGCATAACAAAGCTGTCTTCCAAGTATATACCCCGCTGATGAGGAAACTGAAATCAGCCAATGTTTTAATTGGAGTGCCTGATAATTTCGGACGCGGTAGAATCATCGGTGACTATCGTCGGATAGCTCTCTATGGAGTAGATCGATTGATTGAAGATAAACACGATTATCTCACGCAAATGTCACCAAATATGAATGAAGAAACTATTAGGCTGCGAGAAGAGATCGCTGACCAGATACAGGCTCTGGAAGACCTGAAGACCATGGCAAATATGTACGGATATGATATCTCTTCTCCGGCACAGACTGCGCAAGAGGCTATTCAATGGACTTATTTCGGCTACCTCGCAATGGTTAAAGGTGAAGATAGCGCCGCGTGTTCATTGCCACAACTAGATCTCTTCTTTGATATCTTTATTGAACGAGATATCGAGCGAGGTTTGATCGATGAAGAGGAAGCACAAGCGTTAATCGATAATTTTGTTATCAAAGTAAGGATGATTCGTCATCTACGAATCAAGGCGTTAGCCGAGCTGATGGCCGGCGACGCTATCTGGGCGACAACACCATTGGGTGGGATGGCCGAGGATGGCAGGCACAAAGTAACTCGCACTTCTTATCGCATGCTGCATACGTTAAGGAATTTAGGGCCGGCTCCAGAACCGAATCTTACTGTACTCATGGCCGAGGGGATGCCAGAATCATTCAGAAAGTATTCTGCTGAGATCTCTGCCGAGACATGCTCTATTCAGTTTGAAAATGACGATCTCATGCGACCAGTCTTTGGAGACGATTATGCGATCTCTTGTTGTGTTTCGGCACAACGATGCGGGAAACAGATGCAATTCTTCGGTGCCAGATGCAATATGCCCAAACTTCTTCTCTTGGCGATCAATGGCGGAAGAGAAGAGATAGATGGAGAGCTTATTGGGCCGGAGATGGAGCCTTTGGCAGGACCGTATCTTGACTATGACGAAGTAAGGGAGAGATTATCTTTCTATATGGATTGGTTCACTGAAGTTTACGCTAATACCGTTAATCTCGTGCACTATATGCATGATAAATACTATTACGAAAGCCTGCAAATGGCGCTGTATGATGCAGAAGTGAAACGGAGTATGGCATTTGGAATAGCTGGTATATCGATCGTTGCTGATTCTCTTTCCGCTATTCGTCACGCCAAAGTAAAGCCAATTAGCAACCGAGATGGACTTGTTGTCGACTATAAAATAGAAGGAGACTTTCCTAAATACGGAAATGACGATGATCGGGTAGATGAACTTGGCGTGGGAGTGGTAAGAGAATTTATCGAGAAACTACGCCGATTCCCGCTCTATCGAAATGCAGAGCACACCCTGCATCTGCTCACTATTACCTGGAACATTCTATATGGGAAAGCAACCGGAAACACCCCTGATGGAAGGAGAGCCGGAGAGCCGTTTGCCCCGGGAGCTAATCCAATGCAGGGCAGAGATTCACACGGAGCTATTGCTTCTTTGAATTCAGTGGCAAAAATGCCTTACGCGTGCTGTTTGGATGGAATATCTAACACCTTCAATGTAGATCTATCTGCATTAGGTAAGACCGCAGAAGAGAGAACAGATACCTTGGCAACACTTCTCCACGGATATTTCTCACGCGGAGCACACCATCTTAATGTAAACACAATTTCACGGAAAGTCTTAGAAGATGCAATGAAACATCCAGAAAAATATCCACAACTTACAATTCGGGTCTCTGGATATGCGGTAAACTTTACCAAGCTTACCCCTGAACAACAGCGCGAGGTCATATCCCGAACATTCCATAGTAATGTTACCAGCGGCTAATAAAGGCATAATTCATTCATTTGAAAGTTTCAGTACGATGGATGGACCGGGGATACGATATGTAATCTTCTTCTCTGGTTGCCCTTTTCGGTGCATATTCTGTCATAATGTTGATATGGTGGAAGTTTCACCTGGCACTTCGCTGGAATATTCTGCAGCAGAAATAGTTGAGAAAGTTATGCGGGTACGCCCCTATTTTGCCCGCTCGGGTGGGGGCGTTACCCTTTCGGGCGGTGAGCCGTTTTTTCAATTCAACTTTATGAAAGAGTTACTGGAAGCATTCAAACGAGAGGAAATCCACACAGCTGTCGAGACCTGTCTTTACACATCCACTCAACGAATCAAGGAGATAAGTGGATCAGTCGATCTATTCCTCGTGGGGCTTAAACATATTGATAATCGTAAGCATACAAAATTAACCGGCAGGGATAACAGTTTAATCTTACAGAATATTTCATATCTGAACTCATTACAGCTGCCTTTTTGGATACGCTATGTGATTATCCCTGGGATAACTGACGAACAGGATGACATTCACCAGCTGGCGGAGTTTCTTGCTCAGTTTAGGTTGCTGCAATGGGTAGATCTGCTGCCATACCATCGTCTGGGGCTGCAAAAATGGCGCGCCATAAATAAAGAATATACTTTATCTTCCGCCAAGCCACCCACTGAGGAAGAGATGGAAAGAGTCAGAGCCATTTTCCGCGCATACAATGTGCCGCTCTTACATGATAAAGTGACGATAAAAGAAGTTAGGAATTAGGCACCTCTGAACCGTCTTTCCTTATCTCACTCTAAATCCACGCGGCATACCGATGAGCGTTGCTCCCCCGTAATCAAAGACAACGAGCGCTTGAAAGTTTCCTGAAGGAAGCCGTTCTCCTGTCTCATCAGTTATCGTGATGATTGCCATGCTGCCCGGCAGAACAGGGAACTCTGCGACCGGAATACGGAAGACAGTCTCACCGCGCATATCGATAATATCGAGCCAGCCGGAGACGCGTAGCTGAACATTACCTGTATTTTCAAATGCCGCCTGGATGGTGAAGGGATCAAGACTCATTGGCCGATCGATCCCGATCACGCGACCGGATTTTACTGCTGTTCCTGCGACAGTGGTATAGACCTTTACCCCAAACCGTGCCACAGCGAGAACACCTACTCCATCAACGACCGCCGGGCGGGGAGAACCAGTAACAAAGATTATTCCCCAGTGCATCCCACGTGCCCAATCAGGGACATCAACAAAGAAGCGTACTTCCCGTGTCTCTCTTGCTCCAAGAGTGAACGAGGATGGAGTTACTGTCAACCAATCGACATTGGAACGATCAACCATATGAAAATAGGCGTCTGCTGACTCGGTCGGCGTTACCTGGACATTACGTGAGAAAATTTCGTTGATCTGCAACCCAAAGAACTCTTCATTGACTTGTATCCGTAATCTGACAGTAAAACTGTTCCCGGCCGGTGAAATCGCTTCAATGATACGCGAGATCGTTACTATCTCGGCAGCAACCGGGGTAGCAGGCACGATACCGATATACGCCGGATCAAGGATGATATTGCCCAGGATATCTCCCTCTGTACGCGGTGACCCACTCGTATAACTGCTTTTGAACCGTATTTGCTCACCTGGACGAAAAGAGACCTCGTAGACGAGATCAAATTGCTCGCCTCTGACGAACTGACGCGGTATAGTCCACTGTGCGCTGTTCGGTGGGAGAAAAATATGTCCTCCTTGAGGAGGGCGCAGCCAATCACTCAGATTTATCGTGACATCCTGCGGCACAGTATCGGGATTGTGCACCCGAAAGCTGAAAAATTCGCTCCTTCCGGGAGTAAGATTCAACTCAAACTCAATCTGCGAAATCATCAGCGAAAGTGCGGAAAGAGAGAAGATAAGTAAAAATACCATTGTAACAACACTGAGAGAGATG
>CAZORT010000086.1:0-4351 GCA_964582575.1 uncultured Thermotogae bacterium | reverse complement strand
CTATCACTACCGAGGAGAGAACTGGCACAACAGCAAAGGGAGGACGTAGTTCCATTTCAACATCTCTTACCCCAATACACTGGATGCTGGGTATGGCCAGGATAATAAATAAAATGAGTATCAGGTCTGTCAGCCACGTAGTCGATCTATCACCGAGAATCTTGTTTACGCTTCGTGATTCATCTCATACATTATCCGCATTCCAATCAACGTTAAATCATGGTTAACTTGATCGATTACTGTTGTTTCCTCAGCGAGAAAACTCGCCTCTCCGCCAGTGGCGATAACTTTGGCGTTACTGTCAAGTTCATGTTGAATGCGTGCGACGATCCCTTCTACTGCTCCAGCATATCCAAACACAATTCCTGCCCGCATCGCAGCGATCGTATTGCGGCCAATCGCTTGCAAGGGTCGCCTCAGTTCAATTTGCGGCAGCATCGCTGTTCGCGATGTAAGCGCTTTGGCCCCGAGAGTGATTCCCGGCGCAATCGCTCCGCCAATATAATCACCCTCTTTAGATAAGACATCAAATGTTAACGCAGTGCCGGCATCAACGACAATCAGCGGACTGCTATAGAGGTGACGACCAGCAACAGCATTAGCGATTCGATCGGCGCCAACTTCAGATGGATTATCGAGCAATATCCGCACATCTGTCGGGACATCGGCACGGATGATTAACGGTTCAGTCGCTAAATAAGCGCGGCACAGTTTAGCAAAGACCGGTGTCAACGCCGGCACCACGCTGCAGAGAACCGCTCCGCTGATCTGATTCGTCTCTATTCCTTGGTGCGCGAAAAGACTGAGTAATAACGCAGCATACTCATCTGTCCGACGATGATAATCTGTGCCAAGTCTCCATCGTACTACAATCTGATCGCCAAAGAATATTCCCAATGCAATATCGGTATTGCCAATATCGATCGCTAGCAGCATTTTATTTCTCTTCATTAGCAGTCTCCTTATCCAGCGCTGCTTGTGCCGCAGCGAGGCGGGCTATTGGCACGCGATAGGGGCTACAACTTACATAATCAAGACCGATCTGATGACAGAAGTGAATCGAATCAGGGTCGCCACCGTGTTCTCCGCAAAGACCAAGTTTAATTTCTGGCCGCGCCTTTCTCCCTAAAATACAGGCCATCTCCATTAATCGGCCGATTCCATCACGATCGATGACTTGGAATGGATCTTGTTCATAGATACCCATAGCAATGTATTCAGAGAGGAACTTGCCGGCATCGTCGCGGGAGAATCCACAGCCCATCTGGGTTAGATCGTTAGTTCCGAAACTGAAGAATTCTGCCTCTTTAGCGATTGAGTCAGCAGTGACAGCAGCACGTGGTACTTCAAGCATTGTCCCAATCATGTACGGAATCTCTTCACTATTTACCTTCTGCTCATGAAAGACCTCGCCAATTACCTGTTCCACGACTTCACGCACAAGTCCCATTTCACGCTGATGGCCGACTAAGGGGACCATAATTTCCGGCTGCACTACGATTCCCCGTCGTTTAGCATTGATCGCTGCTTCGATAATTGCGCGGACCTGCATCTCATTGATCTCGCGGTAAGTGAGCCCCAGGCGACACCCGCGATGGCCGAGCATTGGATTAGCTTCATGTAGCGCATCTACCTTGATCCGTACCTCTTCTGCAGATAACCCCATCACTGTTGCTACTTCTCGCTGACCAACACTGTCATGCGGCAGGAACTCATGTAAAGGAGGATCGAATAGTCGAATAGTGACTGGCAGCCCGTCCATTGCGGTAAATATCCCTTCGAAATCACTCCGCTGCATCGGCAGCAACTTGGCAAGCGCTCTTCGCCGTCCGGCTTCATCATCCGCAAGGATCATCTCGCGCATCACAATGATCCGTTCACCAGTGAAGAACATGTGTTCAGTGCGGCACAGTCCGATCCCCTCGGCGCCAAAATTGCGCGCCACAGCAGCATCATGAGGCGTATCCGCATTGGTACGTATATTCAGTTTACGGAATTGATCAGCCCAATTTAGCAATCGCGCAAAATCACCACTTATGTGCGGCGCAATAGTGGGGATTACGCCTTGATAGATTGCGCCGACAGAGCCATTTAAGCTGATCATCTCCCCTTCTTTGACCTTTATTCCCTGTATAGTAAATTCTCTTTTATCGTAATCAATAAGTAAATCACCGGCACCGGAGACGCAGCATTTACCCATACCGCGTGCAACAACAGCAGCATGGCTTGTCATTCCGCCGCGTGCTGTGAGAATTCCGGCAGCGACATCCATTCCTCCGATATCTTCCGGGCTCGTCTCAATACGCACTAGGATTACCTGTTCGCCTTCTGCGACTGCTTTTTCCGCTCGGTGAGCTGTAAAGACAACTTTTCCTGTTGCTGCGCCAGGGCTGGCCGGTAACCCACGTCCGAGCAGAATCGCCTTCTTCTCCGCAGTTGGAGCGAAAGTGGGATGTAAAAGCTGATCGAGTTGATCCGGACTGACGCGGAGCAATGCCTCTTGCTGAGAGATTTCGCCGCTGTCGGCCATCTCAACAGCAATCCGTACCGCAGCTGCCCCTGTGCGTTCCCCCGCTCGTGTTTGAAGAATATAAAGTTTATCCTGTTGAATAGTAAATTCTATATCCTGCATATCGTTGTAATGCTCTTCTAACTTCTTCCCTGCAGCGAGAAGTTGCTCATAAATGTGTGGCATCTTTTCAGCGAGAGTTTCGAGTGGATGGGGAGTTCTAATGCCGGCCACGACATCTTCTCCCTGAGCATTGATCAGATACTCGCCATAGAAAGAGTTCTCTCCAGTTGACGGATTACGGGTGAATGCCACACCAGTGCCGCTCTGTTCGTTCATATTGCCGAAGACCATTGCCTGGACATTGACTGCTGTTCCGATGGTTTCATCGATCTTGTTCAATTGGCGATATTTCCGAGCTCGCTCTGTGTTCCAAGACGCAAAGACAACATCGATCGCGCCCCATAATTGGTCCAAATGATTCTGGGGAAATTCTTTTTTCAAGTGTTCTACGGTAACGTTTTGGAAAAGTTTGACGATCTCTTTCAACGCTGCGGCGGTGAGGTCACTATCGTCTCTTATTCCATCTTGCACTTTGATTTGCGCAAGAATTTCTTCGAACGGATCACTCTCGGCTGGTAGATTTTTTTTCAGTCCAAGGACGACATCACCGTACATCTGAATCAATCGGCGATAAACATCGTAGACAAAGCGGGGGTTACCGGTCTGCGCAATAAATCCCTCAATAATTTGATCAGTAAGACCAAGATTCAGCACTGTATCCATCATTCCCGGCATTGAGACAGCAGCACCAGAGCGGACAGAGAGCAAGAGCGGGTTATGAAGGTCTCCGAACCGCTGCCCTGTCATCTGGCTTAGTTTTTCTAAGCCGCTTTCTACCTCAGCCTTGAGGCTTGGTGGGTATTTGTTATGCTGAGAAAGATACCGACAGACTTCAGTAGATATAGTGAACCCTGGCGGCACCGGAATTCCCAGTCGGGACATTTCCGCTAAGTTAGCTCCTTTCCCGCCGAGCAGCGACCGCATTGTACTATCACCATCAGCCTGACCCGCACCGAATAGATAAACATACTTCATTTTGCATACCTCCATATTGATATGACACGATGGGCCAATCAGCTACCATAAAGAGACTAAATGCGCAGCATAGTCCATATAACTTTGGCCCGATCCTTTAATGGCAGCAACCGCTAACATTCCTACCTGTGCGTGCCCGCACGCAGACAGATATGTGTTCAATCTTCCCTTCAATTACATATTGCCTTAACGTATTTGCACATAAGCCCGAAAATTCCGTCGCCACCCTGCTCGTTACATATCTCATAAACGACCATTCAGCTGGGAGTGTTCATGGGTAAATGGCAATGTATCGGCTACTCTTAGTCCGCCTTCTTACTCAGCTTTATGGTTCAGCTTCATCACAATCAAGGCAGCGCCACTCAATCTCACCACTCCACATATTCCAGCGGATCGGTATCATCCGCCCGCCGCATTGTGGGCAGGGAAATACAGCGAGCTCAAGCGGCACAGATTTTCCATCCGGCCCGGTGATGACTAGATCCACAACTTGCGGCATCGTTAAAATCACTCCGTGCGGCATCGTTAAAATCACTTCGCCTGGCATGGTCAGGGTAACCCCATCTGGCATGGCAAGTTCCACCGGTCCGACCAATTGAACGGTAACTCCATGCTCCATAACCTGTAACAGTATAATCAACAATCCAGCAAGAAGACCAATTAACGTGATAAACGCAGCTACAAGTAATATCTGTTTTATTTTACATCCCTCCTTTTGGTTTTATGTTATGAACTGTGAATCTT
>CAZORT010000085.1:0-4442 GCA_964582575.1 uncultured Thermotogae bacterium | reverse complement strand
ATGCGCGGAATCTGTCTCTTACTTACTTGCAACAGGAGACTGGCAAAATCACCGTATTCTAAGTTGTCACGGCCGTATGCATCGACATTCTGTCCCAGTAATAAAACCTCTTGATACCCTTGAGTAGTTATTTCCATGATCTCATTGAGTATTTCCGCTGGTGGGCGACTACGCATTAACCCTGTTGCTGCAGGCACGATGCAGAACGAACAGCGATACGAGCATCCTTCTGTAATTGTCACCATTGCCTGAAAACTGCTGCGTCGCCGGTAGGGAAGGTCTTCGATTAGGCAGGGCTGTGAGACACTGACTCGCTCTTTTTTATCTGTTGCCTGTCCATTGCAACGAGATATCAGCAGCGGTAATTTATTGAAGTCGGTTGTCCCAAAAAGAAAGTCTATCTCTGGATAGCGACGGAGTAGTTTTTCTTTCTGTATTTGCACCATACAGCCGCCAACTCCGAGAAGAAAGCGCCGTCTTTGTTTCTGTTGCAAGACTTCTCCTAGTTTTCCATATACTTTTTGCTCTGCAGTCTCACGCACTGAACAGGTGTTAAATATCACTACGTCAGCCTTGTCAATATCATCACATAGTTCATATCCAACTTGCGCTAATAAACCAGCGATTCCCTCAGTTTTATGAGAGTTCATCTGGCATCCCCAAGTTTTGATATAAAGTTGTTGTTGCATCTTTGATCCGAGATTTAAAAAGAGCATATATCCTTTGTCGGGAAAATTCAACCTCACACCCTCTCATCTTCTAATCTTCTCAGTCTTTCATCCTCTCTAACATACATTTGCTCTTTTTGTCCTTTGCTAAAGCAATTAAGTGTGTTATTATTGATCGGTGACGATGAAAAAACTGGATAGATACTTATTAAAAGAGTTATCCGGTCCATTTTTCCTCGCGGTGATCGGACTGGCCATTTTCTTGCTGCTCAATTTGATCATCGCTTTATCGGGATTGATGGCTGGTCATGGCGTGGGAGTCCTCGCAATGGCTAAGTTGATTCTCCTGCGCCTTCCTGATCTGATGGTAGTTGCCTTTCCAATGGCGCTTCTTTTTGCTATCTTTCTTGGATTAGGGCGACTGGTCCATGATCGCGAGGTGATGGGCATGGAAGCAGGCGGGATATCCCGTCGTCGGCTCCTGGCGCCATTGTTTTTTGCTGGGTTAGTGGTCGCCAGTGGCAATTTCTTCTTTCAGAACTGGATTGCGCCACAGGCAGAACATGCATATCAGATGGAGATTCGCCGGATTATCTTTCGTGGACGTCTGCCACATATTCGTGCCCATACTTTCTTTACCGGGCCAGGAGAGACTTTTTTCTATGGGCGTAGGTTTGATGAACGTGATGGTATCCTTTCAGAAATCCTTATCCATGACATGGGCGGAGATCTCGTGCCGCGGAAAGGCGACGCGACGATGATGGTTCTCACAGCAGAAAGAGGTCAGTGGATAGATGATACCTGGATCCTTACTGATGGGATCATCTTCGGCTATGACCGCCAAGGAAGGCTCGTTTACACAGCGAGTTTTGAATCGATCGAAATCGCTACTGGCCTGACAAGCGCTGATTACATTCTTGGGGCGAAATCACCTTCGGAGATGAGATTGGACGAATTATTGGCACGGATTAAAATCTTCCGCCGCGCCGGGCTTGATATTACCAGACTGCAGGTGGAATTGCATTCTCGGTTTGCCATTCCACTTACGGCATTGATCTTCGCTCTGATCGGCGGCCCACTCTCGTTTATTTTCAGTAAGCGCAGTCGCGCGATGGGTGTGATGATAAGTCTCCTTCTCGTCGGATTCTTCCAAGGAACTCTGTTATGGGCGGAGACAATGGGAAAAGGCGGGGTAATCCCTCCTGCTGTTGCCGGGTGGGCTCCGAATCTGATTTTCGGATTTATTGGTCTCTACCTCTATCTGCGGCTGGATAGGATTAGTCTTCGTAATCAATGGCGCTGGTTTCAGCGCAAGTTACCGCTCAGTCTCCTCATTATTACTTGTTTATCCATCCCCTTCTTTGCTGTAGCTGGTGCGACTCCGATAGAGATCACTGCTGATAGGTTGACAGTGACAGCAGACAAAGAAGAGATCCATGGACAAGGCGCAGTAAGAGTAAAGTATGGTAACACGATCTTGCAAGCCGATGAAATAAGATTCAACCGTATTAATGACGCACTATGGAAACTCCAAGCTCAGGGATCGGTTGATCTGCAAATCGGTGAAGACTTCCAGTTACAGAGTGATCAGCTATTCGCCTTTCTTCGCGCTAAAGATGAAGAGCTGATTACTACTATTGCCGAAGCAACGCAACTTCGCGGTCAAACGATCTTTACAAATGCGCAAGGAGAAGAGCATATACTCAATTTCATCGGGCAGCATGCACAGATTAGATTCGATAACGCCGGGGAAGTAGAGGCGATAGAATTAACTCGCGGCGCTGCCACTACCTGCGATCAATGTCTAGTCCCAATCAGAGATCAACCATACTCGATTGATATGGGAAGACTGATCATCTATCCTGATCGACTTATCGTCGCCTTTAACATAACTATCCGCGCATTTGGTCTGCCTATATTCTGGCTGCCGGCGTACGTTAGACCTTTAGATGAACTATTGGAGAGCCCGCTCTTCCCCGCTACTGGAACGCATCCGCTGCGAGGCTGGTTTCTTAAGTGGAATGTTCCGTTCTTTATCGATCAATTTAATCACGGAACGATCCTCATTGATTTTTATACTCGGTTCAAAGAGATCGGAGGAGGGGCGATATTTCACTATCAATTTTTCGGACAGCGCGGAAGAATTAGATTTTATCATCTTCCTGCCCGCGTCGGCGATACGCGTACAGAGATATCGATCGACAGTATCTGGACGATCACCCCGGAATTTAAGCTGGCAACGCGTGCCGGTTTCACCCAAATAGGAATCGAACGTCATCTGACTTTCGCTGCATCGACTGCGGTTACTCTCGCTGATTGGCGGATCGATCTGCTAAGTGAACGGACCGAAGAAGAGAAAGATGAGGTCGTCCATGTTCTCGAACGTATCCCGGAAATTACCATTTCGCGCCCTGGTCTCACATTTAAAGGAATTACTATTACCCCTCGCGCAAGCATGGGACAGTTTCGCGAAATACGTGATCTCAAGGAGATCGGATCTGGGCTGCGCGCCGACGGCGGTCTTACTTTTCATTTACCAGCAACTAAACTTTGGTCCTCACCCAATCAAAATATCTCCTTTACCAGCACAACGGGAATGCGAATCTCTTACTATTACGCAGATGAATTGACCTTTTCCCGCGAAGTGATTGATCTATCAGCCAGTCTTACTTATAGAGGTAGTGGAATCAGCAGTGATATCTCTCATCACTACCGTCGTGTTGTAGGAAGAAGTCCATTTGAGTTCGATCGTGTAGAAGAAAGACATCATATCACCGCTAGTTTGCGCATCGGAATGGAGAGTCCTCTGCAGCTAACGATTACCGGAGGATATAATCTGACGATCAGGGAGACTAAGCCGCTCTCTTTCGATCTTAACTACCGCTTCGGCGTGGGATCAGTGAGATTACATGGAGTATACAATCTATTTTTAGCTCAACTGTATCGGTTGACCCTTACCGGCGATTTACGGCGGGAGACCGTGCATTTATCGTTTACTGTTCCGTATAAAGTTGCACAGAGAATCTTTGAGACCAGTTCACTGCGGTTGGCCACCGGTGATGAACGCGGAACGATATCAGCCTCCTTGAAATATGATCTGAATACTATGCGCCTTATATCAACCACCATCAACACTGAACTTCTTTGGGGCGCGCAGTGGGGAGTCTCATTTGGTTTTACTTACCGCTCACCTGGCTTGATTACAGGTGTAACCGCTCGCTTGTTCCGTGAATTTTATGATTGTATGCGTGTTGGAGTTGAATATCGGGCTGGACAATTCTTGTTGTACGTATCTATCCTTGCCTTTCCTGAAGCAGTCTTACGATATGCACCAGCCTTATAAGGTTTGAGTGTCAAGTGAAGCAAGGAATTTCGTTCTGCGTTTGCCTGCCAGTGCCGAGGCACGGCAGCCAGGTTTCGGCTGTGCCTTGTAATGATAGAGGAAGAGGAAACCATAGAGAGAGGTGTCACGCGCCGTGCACTATAATTTGTCCGATCCCTAATTTAAACCATAATTACAGTTAATGGGAAACAAGACAATTAACTGTGCAAAGACTATGGTCGTGTCAAGCAAGAAATGTCATTTCGACCCCTTCGCTTCTGTCATTCTGACCCTGAACGCAGTGAAGGGGAAGAATCTCGTGGCGCTCAGGGCAGGCTCCGAGAGAAATCTAAGATTTCTCAGTCGTTAAGACTCCAATAACAGAGATCGTTGACATGATACTAATACTAGTAGTCGGTTACATAAATACAGTTAATAATATTTACTTTTCT
>CAZORT010000084.1:0-4448 GCA_964582575.1 uncultured Thermotogae bacterium | reverse complement strand
GCGAGCACCTGTTTGTCATTCTTCCTCTGATCGCGGTATGTTGCAACCACAACTGCAAAGCAGATTCATTCGAACTTTACATTGTATGTGATACGTCTTCCAACTTCCGTGCAATCTCTCCAACTCGTGACCCACATGAAGCGTCGAAGAGCCTATTTATCTTGTGGACCAGAATTATTCTCTCATTGCCTCCAACCCGAGCTTGGCGCGGCTTGGTAATGCCTTGATCGTGTACCCAGTCTGATAATTTCATGATCTATGAAATTATGAACGAGAAAGGGAGTCCCGAAATCAGTCAACAGTTAGTTCTCTCGTCTCTCGTCTGCTCGTCTGTTGGTTTTTTTGGCCATACTTTCCTGTTAGAAACACGATAAGCACAGCGTACTAGATGATGTAGCTTAATATTATATTGTGCTATGAGGTCAGCCCGCACAGATTGAGGCAGGCCAACACGGCGCAGCGTGCGATCGAACGTTCTTACAGCCCGCCATTTGGCGACAGGAAAGGAGATAAGAGCCATCCCCAAGCTACTGATTAACTTAAGGATGGCTGCGCTGATTCTCATCACAACAAAGAATTTCCGCATTTGAAGTCTGCGCTCAGGACTGATCCTGCTCAGTCTCTCTTTCCTCTTCCTCGTTCTCGTCATCGTCGTTGGTAGAGATATCTTTGTCGTTGATAGTGATCGTAAATCCCTTTTTCTTTCCTTTCTTTGTGGTTTTTCCGGTTTTTTCGGTATTCCGCGTACCGCATTGTGATTCGTTTTTTGCTAAATCTATTAGAGCGCGCAGATCGACCATATAACCGCGTGTCATCTCCATTGCCTGTTCTGCTGGAATTCCGCCGTCGATCAGTTCTTTGTAGAAACTGGCGACGCCGCTACCGAATTCCTTACCTGCCTCTTTGGAGTAAACTAAGTTCCGCAAATTTTTGAGTAGAGCAGGGACCCGCTCGGATACGATGTCCAGTATTTCCTCTAGTTTCTCTATATCATTATCCATCATTACCTCCGTATTTTAAATTGATAGTCCGTCCTAAAACCGACGGCTTAGTGTCGATTGAAAAGCGGCCGTCACGGTAGTGCAGGCCGATCGATATTCCCAAGAAAAGAGACCCGATCATTACTCGCGCCAATTCTTCTTTCTTTTGTTCATTCTCCTCTGCTACAGGAAAAGTGATTCCCTCCACTCCAGTCTTAACCATAATCGCTAACTTCTGTAGATTGAGTACTTCAGCAAAACAGCCGTTACAAGTTCTGATGTGCATATCGATCTCTCTCCGCTGATCAGGAACGAGTGTCTCGTTGACGTAGAATGGAAGACGATATTGTATCTTTGTGCACTTATCCATTGTTGATCAACTCCTTTAACTGCTCTTTGGCGTGGTACATTCTACTCTTTACTGTCCCCATTGGGCAGTCAAGGATGGCGCTTATTTCGCGACAGGAGAGGCCTTGGTAAAATGCGAGTAGGATGACTTGGCGGTGTTTCTCCGATAGTTTGGCAAGTGCACGCATCATCCGATCAGTGGTTGTAATCTGCTCACTGAAATCCTTTACCTCTTTCTTAGAGAGGAGACGGATTGCAGTGGTGAGCATTGAGTCGCGACTGTTCTGCCGTTGCAAATCGACCATCTTATGGTGCGCAATCCCAAAGATCCATGTTGAGAGAGCGGCGCGGCGCTGAAAGTTTTCTATTCCGTTCCAAACAGCGATCATCGTTCCTTGTACAACCTCCTGTCCATCGGCTTCGCTGAGCCCGTTGGCACGACAGTACCGGAAAATACGTGGGCAATAGTCATGGAATAGCTTGGCGAATGCCTCCTTCTCTTTGCTGATGACTGGAGTGGTAGTCTTTTTCTCATTGTCCATTAAGCCTCCGATTTTCGCTTATAAAAAGACGATTTTGCCCCAACATCAGATTTCCGAGCAGAATCAGCCCTTTTGCCGGCAGATAGCAGAGGAGGTAATGGATAAACAAAGATATCCGGCTCACAGAGCCTACACCAATCAGGTCGTTGTCCCTGTGCCAGATAAGCCATTTCATCCTCTCATTATCATTGTAATTTACCATTTTACCTTCCTATATACAGTAAGTCGGGAAAAGTGGCGTAATGGTTCAATCGGGACTGCAGCTCATTGGCTGTAAATTTTCTCACACCTTCTAATTCTGCTTCCTACCAGTGGTGTAGATGAGACGCAGCAATAAAGGAGAGCCCGTGCTCGGTCAGCAATTTCGCGGTGCGATTTAAGGCATCATGCTTATCAAGATAGTTCCGTTTTAATGCGTCCATTAATCCTTGTGCTTCGAGTTCTTCTTTCGGACGGAAGTAGTCGAGAATATCCGAGGGATGATCGCGTTGCGCATCGATCGTTGGGATAGCGCCCTCGTGCTTGGCGGCGATATTGGGTACTGTGGTGGCAAGTTCGATTAACTCCTCGGTGCGGTCGTAAGGCTGGATAATGATGTTTTTATATGCCTCAGTGATGTGATGCTCAAAGCGGACAGCTTGTTCCAGATTCAACAACTTGCGGACTTGAGAGGTGATCTGCAGTGTCTCGTTATTGACTGAGTTTGCCCAATTAAAACCGACAAGTGATGTTGTTCCATCTTCCCGGGCAAAGAGTTTCGCACCGATAAGTGTCCAGAGTGCACTGTAAGGATTATCATTCCCCATGAAGACGGAGATTTTAAATTCGATCCCGACCCCGAGTTTGTGGAGAAAATAACCGAGTAAGACAGTTCCTGGATTAATATTCAACACTTGCTTGATGCCGTAAGTGGTGTAATAATGGAGGTACTCATCGAGCCATTTTAAGGCATGATTGTTCGGTTGGCCGATGCCGCCGAAATAACCGGTGATCGTCTCTGGACCACCGAGGTGAATATTAGACCCGTCAGTTCCTTTTGTGTCGAGAGTCTCCACGTAACTTGCACCGATGATCTGCATCGCTGCCGCTACAGCCAAGATATCGCCCTTATCAGCCACCTGCTCTTTCATATTCCGGACACGGATATAACGGCCAGGCATCAGTTCCTCATTGGCGATCGATTGTTTGGCCTCATCGATCAACCAGGGAAAGAAATGATAAGAGCTGATCTCTAATGTAACAGCGTGATCCTCAGCAAAGATCATAGCTATCTCTTTACCGTCTAACACCTTATGACGATAGTCAGCAACAGAGATGAATGCTTTGCGATCACGTTGGTCAGTCAACCACTGCAGATCAGCGAGGTATGGCGAGTCAATCTCCTTCAACCGGGCAAACAAATTCGGCAAGCGACGTGCTTCTACTGCACGCTGATTGATCTCTTCAGGGGTGCCATAGTTCTCAATAATATCAAGAAAAGCATTTATCGCTTTATTCTCTGGATCGCGAATCATACCGTTTATTTCGGCAAGATGTTCGGGTGGAATTATCAATCGTTCTCTTAAGCTATTACGCATATTTCCTCCTATTCTTCTTGTTTGTTTAATTGGTCGTGGAGCTTAGCCAGTTCGTCTTTTGAAATTGGGTAGTAATGTGCCGGTTGTGGAAAGGCACGGGTACGTACATCCTGACGATAATCGCAGAAGGCCTGTTCCATGATTCCGGCGACATCAGCGTATTTTTTCACAAATTTCGGGGTGAATGTTTCAAAAAGACCGATCAGATCATGGACGATCAGGAGTTGACCATCGCAGGCTCGGCCTGCACCGATTCCCAGTGTTAGAAGATCAAGCCGTTCGCTGATGATCTCTCCCACTTCATTAGGTATTGCCTCCAGCAAGATGGAGAAGGCGCCTGCCTCTTCTAACGCCAGTGCGTCGTCGATCAGCTTCATTGCGGTGTCAGCGTCACGCCCCTGCGATTTGAATCCACCGAGTTGGGTGTAAGATTGCGGGGTCAGCCCAATATGACCCATCACTGGGATGCCGGCATTGACAATCGCCCTTACCACACCTGCCATCCGTGTACCGCCTTCGAGTTTAACCGCATCTACGCCGGCTTCTCCCATAAAGCGGCCTGCATTACGGATCGCCTCTTCATGCGAACTTTGATATGACATATATGGCATATCACCGACAACGAATGCATACTTGGTGGCGCGGGTTACCGCTTTTGTTATCGAGATCATCTCATCCATTGTGATCGGCAGAGTAGTGCGATGACCAAACAGACACATCGCAGCCGAGTCACCAACAAGGATCATTTCGATTCCAGCACGGTCTTCAATCAGAGCCGTGGGATAATCATAAGCAGTGAGAAAAGAGATCAATTCTCCTTTTTCCTTCATCTCCAATAAATAAGGGATCGTTACTTTCTTACGTTTTTCCATTGTTCACCTCATCATTGATATAATCGTCGTTCGTCAGAGAGGACAATCTCATAATCTTAACCGGCAATCACTTAACTATAAAGCGGTTTACCGTTTAAGATGCTTTAAATCCATCAACTTCGCTGCTAT
>CAZORT010000083.1:0-4490 GCA_964582575.1 uncultured Thermotogae bacterium | reverse complement strand
CTGATGCAATTAACTGCCACGATGATCGCTGACCGTGCTGCGCGGGTAGAGAAGATTCTCAGTCGGTGTGTACTCTGTCACCATCGCTGTCTGGTCAATCGACGCCGGGGCGAGGTCGGTCGATGCAATATGGAAAGCAATACCAAAGTAGCGAGTTTCGGCCCGCACTTTGGCGAGGAAGATCCACTTGTCGGAAGCAGAGGGTCAGGGACTGTCTTTTTTTCGGGATGTAATCTGGCATGTATCTTCTGTCAGAATTATGATATTAGTCAACTGCAGCAGGGCAAGGAGATTAAAACTGCCGACCTTGCTGCAATATTCCTCTCTCTTCAGCGATATGGCTGTCATAATATCAATCTCGTTACTCCTACACATCAGATGCCGCAGATTCTCTTTGCGCTGGCGATGGCCAGGGAGCAGGGACTCGATCTTCCGGTTGTGTGGAACTGCGGTGGTTATGAGAGCGTTGAATCGCTACGTGAACTGGAGGGGATAGTCGATATCTACATGCCGGATGTAAAATACGGTGATGACCAAGCGGCAGCGCAATATTCAGATGCGCTGCAGTATTTTACAAATATCAAGATTGTGTTGCAGGAGATGCACCGCCAGGTAGGAGATCTGGTAATTGAGAATGGAATTGCTCAGCGTGGCCTGCTGATCCGCCATCTTGTCTTACCAAATCGGGTCGCTGCCTCAGAGAATGTGCTGCAATTCATTGCTGCGAAGATCAGTCGCAACACTTATATCAATATTATGTCTCAATACCGCCCATCTTACCGCGCAACAAGATATCCTCAGCTCGCCCGCCCGATAACGATGGCTGAATACACCGAAGTAATCGCAATAGCAAATACCCTCGGTCTGCGGCGTGGATTCTCTCTGTTCAGTTGAAATAACATCTTAATAAGTGTTAAAATCTTACCAGGATATCTGGTCTCTCTTATCTGACCTTTAACAGGCAGTATCCCAGTATAACTTGAGGTATAATATGCATAATAGATTACTGACTCCCGGCCCGACTGAAGTGCGGCCGGAAATATTACAGCAAATGGCTACGCCGCAGATACATCATCGCAGCGAACAATGTTTAGCGCTTTACGCGGCAATCCAACCTAAACTTCAGCGCCTCTTGTACACCAAAAACCCTGTATTTCTCTTTACATCCTCTTCTACTGGAGCGATGGAAGCCGCAGTGACCAACTTGGTAGAAAAACGGTGTTTGAATTTGGTCAATGGCGCCTTCTCAGACCGATGGCATGAGATCACTGTGTGGAATAGAGTCCCTTGCGATCGTTTGGAACGCGATTGGTCGCAGGCGATCAAGCCGGAGATGGTCGACCGCGAACTTGCCAAAGGAGTTTACGATGCAGTCACCTTAGTCTATAATGAGACCTCCACAGGATTGGCCAACCCACTTGCCGAGATCGCTGCTGTTGTAAACTCATATCCTGATGTCCATTTTCTCGTTGATGCAGTCAGCGCAATGGCCGGCGTGAAGATTGAAACAGACAAGCTGGGTATTGACTTTCTGTTGGCAGGAACTCAAAAGGCATTCGCTCTTCCAGCAGGGATTGCGGTTGCCGCAATCAGTGAGCGTGCACTTAAGCGAGCCGAAAGAATTGAGCCACGCAACTACTATTTTAATCTCAAGTTAATGTATAAGTATCACCAGCGCAATCAGACTCCGGCTACTCCGTCGATTCCGCATATGTACGCTCTTAATGCGCAACTCGATGATATCATCTCTGAGGGGTTGGATGAGCGGTTTGCACGCCATACTGCGATGGCAAACAGAGTCCAATCATGGGCGGAGAAGCATTTTGCTATGTATCCTGAACAAGGCTATTGGTCGAATACCTTAACTTGCATCGCCAATACGCGACAGATATCCGTTGCTAATTTGATCAAAGCTCTCATCCGCAACAACAATGTTCGTATTGAGAATGGGTATGGTTCACTCAAAGAGAAGACCTTCCGCATCGCTCATATGGGTGACACACAGAGATATGAGATAGATGGCCTGCTATTAGCGATTGAAGATATTTTGGACATTTAGATAAGGGGAGACGATGAAAATATTTGTCGCTGATTCACTCGATGCAGCAGCGATTGAGAAAATGCAATCTGCCGGACTTGCTGTAACTGTGGAGACCGATCTTTCGCCAAAAGAGCTGCAACGAAAGATTATAGATTATGACTGTATCATGGTTCGCAGCGCGACAAAAGTCAATTCATCACTAATTGATGCTGCACAAAGACTTGCACTGATTGTCCGCGCTGGAGTGGGAACTGATAATATCGACGTTGAATATGCAGAAACAAAAGGGATCACTGTCTGCAATACTCCAAACGCGAGCAGTAATTCTGTCGCTGAACTGGTAATCGGTCATATCTTCTCAGTAGCACGGCATATCGGTCAAGGAACCGTATCGATCAAGCAAGGAAAATGGGAAAAGCAAAATCTTGCAGGATGCGAAATTCTCGGCAAAACCCTCGGGATTATCGGGATAGGACGAATTGGTCGATTGACAGCTCAGAAGGCAGCTGCTCTTGGAATGAAGGTGATTGCTTATGATAAATTCACCCCCAAAGACCCGCCAGAACAGGTAGAGCTGGTTCAGTTTGATGACCTGCTACGGCAATCTGATTTCATTACACTGCATATTCCGTTTAGCAGTGATCAACGTCCGCTGATCAACGCAGAAGAATTAGCAAAGATGAAAGATGGAGCTTATCTTATCAATTGCTCTCGCGGCGGAGTCGTTGATGAAGAAGCACTGCTTAGTGCATTACAAAGCGGAAAACTACGCGGTGCAGCGCTCGATGTCTTTTCGCAAGAGCCCCCTAAGAACAATCCACTCATCGCGATGGAAAATCTTTCGTTGACACCACATATCGGTGCTGCTACTGCCGAAGCGCAAGCACGTGTAGGAGCGGAAGCGGCTCGGATTGTCATCGACTGGGCTCGTAGATAGTCTCTATTGCAAAAAAGTTTCATCTTGAAACCTGCACAACATTTAATTTTCAATAAACAAGGAGTTTACTATGGCAAAAATATTTCCCTTCCATGGGATCACATACTCTATGAAAAAGATTGATGATCTCTCTTCTGTCGTCACTCCGCCGTACGATCAGATTGATGCGCAAGACCAAGAGAAGTTTTACCAGCGCAATCCGTACAACATCATTCGCATCATTAAAGGAAAGACTAAGTCTAATGATGATCAGAGAGATAACTGTTATACCCGCGCCGCTGTATACATGGAAAGATGGCAAAAAGAAGAGATCCTCACTCGTGCTGCGCAAGCGGCATTTTACGCGTACTATCAAGAATACACCGTTTGGGGAACAACTTACTTGCGTAAAGGATTTGTTGCACTTGTTGCGCTAGAAACATCTGGCGATGGAGTAAAAGGCCATGAAATGACCCTTGCCGGACCTAAAGCAGATCGACTGAAGTTGATCCGCGCCACTCAAGCCAATTTTGGCCAGATATTCATGCTCTACTCTGAGCCAGAACGGCGGGCTAATCAAGAGATCGATCGCGCAATTGCCGGACGCGCACCAGACTTGCAAGCATTGGATAACGACGGTAACCGCCATATGTTATGGGAAATTAGCGATGAAGAGACGATAACAACTCTTCAACAACTGATGGCCAATAAAGAACTCTACATTGCAGATGGCCACCATCGGTATGAAACAGCAGTGACATTCATGGAAGAATGTCGCGCTGCCGGATGGCAAGCGGTCGGAGAGGAGAGTTTTCATTGCCGAATGATGACAATGATAAACATTCACGAACCTGGGCTTCTTATCCTTCCTACCCACCGTGTCATTCGCAATCTTAGCAATTTTGATCGAAAAGAATTCCTCGGAAACCTTGCCGGAAACTTTGTCATTGAGGAGAAAAGATCGTTAAGTGAAATTCTCCATGCGCTTGATCAACGTGACAAAGGAGAGCACCTCTTCGGATTATATATGGGCGGAAATGATTTTTATCTTCTGCGTCTACGTGACGAACAGATTATGGATCAACTGATCAAAGATCGTTCACCGGAATGGAAGCGACTCGACATCACTATCTTGCACCACGCAATACTTGAACCGCTGCTTAGGATCGACGAAGAAGCTCTACGAGCGCAGACGAACGTCAGTTATATACGCGATAGCAAACAAGCAGTAGCCATGGTACAGGACGGCAGCCATCAGTTGGCGTTGATTGTGAATCCGACAACGATTGACGAAGTATTGGTAATATCTGATCTGCATGAAAAAATGCCGCAGAAATCGACTGATTTTTACCCTAAACTATTGACCGGCCTGGTAATGTCACAGATGAAAATTAAACGTAATTGACCTTCGGTCGGAATGACCTTCGGTCGGAATGACCTTCGGTCGGAATGACCTCCGGTCGAAGCGATCGCTTGTGGATCATGCGACGGTTTGTGCGTCATTAACCTCCGGTTGAATGACCTCCGGTCGAA
>CAZORT010000082.1:0-4602 GCA_964582575.1 uncultured Thermotogae bacterium | reverse complement strand
GGTTGAAGGAAGATGGTCTATCTATTCCTAAGTCGTCTTCCTTTGCAGAGTATGTTGCTATCAGATAAAATATAGATATGGGCACTTCCGCTAACACGGTGTTTGTGGTTCGCTGCGCTTACCCAAATACTCGCTTACGCTCGCACTTCACAAACACCGAGTCCCGTTATCCAAAATGTCGTTCCGCTCCATTTTGGATAATGTCCGCGGCTCGCCATAGGCAGTTATTTTCTTTACGCAAGGTACAGCGGCATCTATCGTGAATTTTTCTCTTATGTGCGATAAAGAGAGCAAATATATGTTCGAGAGGATGAAAAACTGACACAATTTCCCAACGCTTGAACCTCTTCACCGTCTTCCTCTGATTATCACACAAAATATCCCACTTGACATTATTCTCCGCAAGTGCTAAGATAAGATTATGCACTATAACGAATTGGTAATTTTAGGACTACTGATGGAGGGGCCGCGGCATGGCTATGATCTTCAGCGACTGATTAATTCCCGTGCTATGGATCGATATATCAATCTTGTACAAAGTTCAATGTATAAGAGACTCAATAGTTTGGAAGCTGAAGGGTTGATTAAGTCACATTTTGAAAAGGCTGGTACCAGACCGGAACGGCAAGTCTATCAGCTCACCGCTCAAGGTGAGAAGAGGCTGAAAGAACTTATCCAGCAGGCGTTGCACACGACGGCAACATATTACGATCCGCTCTATGCCGCGCTTACCTTTGCCCATTACATTCCCCGTGATGCAGTGATCACAGCCCTGCAAGCGCGAAAAGAAACTTGCGAGCACGCGCTCTGTAATATGCAAGAGATATTAAAGCAACTGCAAGTGTTAACAAAAGAAGAGTATGGCGTCAGCCCCATCTATGGCCAAGTAATCCTCAAAAGTGGGATCACGATGATGAATGCAGCTGTGGAATGGCTCACCGAGACAATAAAGGAGCTGAGAGAAGAATAGTTGATCGGCAAACTATTCTTCTCTTACAACAGAAGAGGATTGAGTAACTTAAGGCGATTAAACTTCGGAACGTGGATATCTGATTGCAAACCCACGAATCTTGTACCCGGCGAATAACCGAGGAGGGAAGAATCTTATGGTGAAAGAGAATGGACTACTATTGCGGGTCGAAAACCTTAAAAAACACTATGGAGAAGTACGGGCGGTTGATGGTATTTCATTCACTGTCCCTAAAGGAGTGGTCTTCACCATCTTGGGCCCGAATGGTGCCGGCAAGACGACCACGCTGGAGATGCTCGAGGGGATTAGAGATCCTGATTCTGGTGAGATAGAGATCTTTGGGATGCGACTTAAGAGGATAACACGCGACGTCAAAGAGAGAATTGGGGTGCTGCTTCAAGAATCCAACTTTGAACGTTATCTCAAGGTGAAAGAGGTGCTGACACTCTTTGCTTCGTTTTTCCAAAAAACTTGCTCAATACAAGCAATATTGACACAAGTAGCGCTGGAAGAGAAAGCAGAAGCTTATGTTAAAAATCTCTCAGGAGGTCAACGGCAGCGATTGGCGATCGGTGTCACATTGATCAATGATCCGGAGTTGATCTTCTTTGATGAGCCGACGACCGGTCTTGACCCGCAAGCAAGGCGGAATATCTGGGAGATAATCGCTGCGGTTAAAGAACGCGATAAGACGATCATTCTCACTACTCATAATATGGAAGAGGCAGAGAAACTCTCTGATCACATCTGCATTATGGATCATGGCAAGATCATCGCTGCGGGCACTCCGCGCCAGTTGACCGCTGAATTACAACAGGAGACGATCATTGAGTTTAACTCTGATGGCGTTGACAAGCAGCAGCTGCAATCGATCAATAATTTCAGTAATGGATTTCAAGTGAATGAAGAGATCGTTATTGTAAAGAGTGCAAATTTTGTACAAACGATGGACAGACTGCTGCACTGGGCACAAGAGAAAGAGATTCCGCTGAAGAATATAGTCGTGCGGCAACCAAACATAGAAGACGTCTTCTTATCCCTTACCGGCCGAAGGTTGCGTGAATAGAAGTTATGAACAATACCACAGCAGTCACCAAGATGAGGGACAAAGATTATCGGTATATCTTTAATAAATCAGAATCTCTCTGCTCTCTGTGGTTAATTCTTTAGAGAGAGGTAAAATGAACAATCAACATCGAATGGTTATCGCACTCGGCAGGGCGCAGTTAATGACCTATCTGCGCGAAAAGGACTCTCTGTTCTGGTTCCTTATCTTTCCGGTCTTTCTCCTGATCATCCTGACGCTCATCTTCGGTGGGATCGGCCGCAGGGGGGAGATCAATTTCCCTATCACACTAGTAAATAAGGAGACCACAGATACCGGTATGACAAGAACTGATTTTGCTGCAATCATAACCGAAATCTTCGTTGATCTGACAATAGCTCCGGAAAACGGGGAAGAACCTCTCTTCACCCTCCACCAGCCGAAAGCGGGTGAGAATTTGGCAGAATTTCTCAAGGAAGAGAAGGTAGCACTCCTATACGGCCATCGCAAAGCGATAATCGTCATTCCAGCCGAGTTCAATGCAAAGATCCTGCAGCGAATAATGATCGGGGAAGGAGCGCCAGTTGAGCAGATGGTCAGACTTTACTACACACGTGGTGATATTGGTTCTGCAATGGCAGCATCGATCATCGAAGAGATATTAACTGGAGTCGATCACAAGATTCTCTTCGCAGCCGATCGACTGGATCCGCAAGAGATGATTCCGATGGAGACTGTAATGGTCGGAGCAGCCGCTGATGAGCCGATACATTACATTGATTTTCTCCTTCCCGGCGTCATCCTAATGAGTTTCCTGACTGCCGGCCTGTTCAACGTGCCGCTTGTCATTCTCTTCTCGCGCGATATGAAGGTATTGCGACGCTATTGGGTGACTCCATTGAGTACCGCTGGATATTTGAGTGGCTTCACTCTCAGCCAATTTGCGTTGTGCGTTATTCAGTTTGCGCTTCTTCTGTTAGTGGGAAGGTTTCTCTTCGGAGCGACAGTCGACTTTTTCCGTGTGGAGTCGCTCCTCTTTCTGATATTGGCGTTCATCACCTTTATCTCGTTTGGGTTCTTTGTCGCTGCGATTGCCAAACGACCCAATTCCGCGATGGCAATTGCAAATATGCTCAACATGCCAATGATGTTCCTCGGCGGGCTCTTTTTCCCGATCGACGGTCTACCGCTGGTGATCCGCGTCCTTATCTATATAAATCCAGTGACTTATTTAGCAGAAGGGCTGCGCGTGAGTATGGGAGTCGCTCCAGCTCGTTTTCCATTCTATTTGACAATCCTCATACCTATCTTATGGATCATCCTCTCACTTCTCTTGGCCGGCAAACGGTTGCAATGGGATGTGGGAAAATGAAATCATTCATCGTACTTCTGAAAAGCGAATTGATGGTCTTTTTGCGCGATAAAGTAAGTTTATCTTTTACCTTCCTACTTCCACTCGTCTTTATACTTCTCTTCGGCTTCATCATGGGCGCTGATGGAGAACGTCCTCGTCTCGGCATATTTATGCTGCCGGATGTAGATAGCGAGATAATAGAGTCAGTTGTGAATGAAACCGAAGCGGTCACTGTTCTCTCGTTCGATAGCAGCACGGATGTTGAAACGGCGCTTGCCGCGGGAGAGGTTAATTTCGCTCTTCTCTGGGATGGAACAAACCTTCGCTTCCTTTTTGATCCGCTGCGTATGCGAGAGAACCACGGTTTACAGCAGATTGCGCGTGGTATCTGGTCGCGGTTCAACCTCGCGCATCAAGGGGTTTCACCACTTCTGCTCGCAGAACGAGAGGCAGTCGGTCGAGCGTATGCCGCTGACTGGTTCACTCTCATGGTTCCAGGTATCATCGCACTTACGATTTTTTCAGCCGGACTATTCACAGTTGCCGGTCACATCTCCGCAATGAAAGAACGCAAGATATTGACACGCATGGTCGTCACCCCAATGCGACCAATCTACCTTCTTGGTGCGATCATTGTCGTACAACTGGTAGTCGTGTATATATCCACATTAATCACACTATTTAGCGCTATCGCCATCTTTGATCTGCATTTCCAAGTAGACTGGCTGCGCTATGGAGTCTTTGTGGCAGCAGGAACATTAGGGTCAATGGGATTGGGCACATTGATTGCCATTATCGCACGGAAGCCGTCTGCAGCGACTAATATCGCCAACGCAGCGACAACGTTGATGATCTTCCTTGCCGGAATCTGGTTTCCGGTCGAGTTGATGCCGGCAGCCTTGCGAGCAGTGAGCCGAGTGATACCGCTCACCTACATTGTGGAAGGTATGCGTTATGTAACCGGCATAGCTCATATGACTGAAGCGCGTTTTTGGATAATAACGTTCGTCTTGGTAGCGACAACGATTCTCCTACTGCCAATCCTTGCCCGCTATGTTGTCACTGCCGGTGCCGACAAGTAATTAAAAGACGGCTCGTAGGTTCACGGCTATCCTCCCCTTTGTCATTACAGAAATAAAGGATGGACACTTAGACTTTGAGTCCGTCACAAAGTCTCTTCCTTCCGCCAGGTTTAAGTCGGGAGATAAAATGGTGCATCGACGCCATATTTGT
>CAZORT010000081.1:0-4738 GCA_964582575.1 uncultured Thermotogae bacterium | reverse complement strand
CGGCACTATGCAACGGTGAAGACACTCGCTGAGATGGAAGCATTAGCAACGGATGCAAGAGCTACTCCAGGGATGCGTATGGCAGCCCAGGTAGCGCTTGAGACTCTCTTTCTTACGGCTGGTCTCACGGATGAGCAGTTAATTGCGATAGCCGAGACAGGCGCGACACCAGAGCTGCGAATGGCTGTTTTGCCGGCGTTATCTCTCATCCTTGCAAGGCGTACAGCAGCGGTGCTACGTACAATGGCGATTGACGGCGTAAGCCGTGAAATCCGTCTTGCTGCGGCACGCGCCTATTATTTTGTGACTAAAGGCGCCGTTGTAAGGGCAATTGATAAGTTGGCAGCTGAAGCAAAGGAGAGTCCGAGTATAGAGCTCTCAATCGCTGCTGGTGAAGTCCTGGGAGGCTTCTTTATCTTCCATCCGGCATGGTTAAAGAGAGAGGGCGAGCTGCGAACGATGGTCAGAGAAGAAGAGACCGTTGGAATGCGCGTCGCTGCTGGCATAGCACTACGGAGAATTTTGATCGATTCCGAGCTGACGGCGCGTTGCTTGATGAACCGCCTATTGGCACTTATGACGACAGAGACTTGGGAATATCGATATGCCTATCTGTGGGCATTAGCCATTCGACTTAAAAATTAAATAACAAAACTAAATACTTAGGAGGTAAAAATGAAAAGAATCACAGTATTAACAATAAGTTTATTGCTCGTTCTGGCAATTGTTCCTGCAGTTCTCGCTGCGCAAGCGGATATCGAGGTGATACCGCTGGGAGTCCCTGGAACATTCTGGGAGGACTTTGAACTCGGAGTGCGAGGTGGACAGATTATTCATGCAATGATCTCTAATCCGCGCACATTCAATCCGATCGTTGCCGATGATACTGCTTCATGGTGGGTACCCGAGCGCACACAAATGCCGCTTATCGAGCGTTGTCCGCATACACAACTCCTTGAGGGGGCCCTTGCCCGCTCATTTGAAATATCTGAAGACGGTCTGTCGATCACTTTCCATCTACGGCGTGGACTGCGCTGGTCTGATGGTGCACCATTTACCGCTGCTGACGTGATGTTTACATTTGTCGATCTATGGCTCAACACAGAGGTAGCGGCCAGGCGTGTGGTATGGACACTTCCTGATGGAACTTTACCCTCGTTTGAGAAGATCGATAATTATACGGTCGTCGCTCATTTCTCCGTGATCTTCCGCCCAGCGCTTGAAGCGGTTGGCACGACCATCCTGCCGCGGCACAAGCTGTGGGAATATGTGCGGAAATTAAACCCCGCACTGGAAACATGCCAATTCAACACTAAAGCGTGGTCTATCGCTATGACGGCTGAGGATATGGCAGGGATGGGAGCGTGGAAATTTGATCGGTTCATCACTGATATGGAGATCAGATTGGTCCGCAATCCATACTTCTGGAAGTACGATCCAGCAGGAACACAGCTTCCTTATCTTGATCGGAAGATTGTGCGTATTGTACCATCGATCGATGTTGCACTCCTCTTGTTCCGCAACGGTGAGATCGATACTTATGGTCCGCGACCTGAAGATCTCGCAATCCTTAAAGGTGAGGCTGCTGCGCGCCGCTTTACAGTTCGGATAAGTGACATACCTGTATGGGGGATGTCGTTCTTTACTTTCAACCAGGATGTGCCAGGGAATGAAAATCTGCGCGGCCTCTTCCGTGATCTGCGCTTCCGCCGAGCAGTAGCGCATGCTATTGATACGGACGCGATAATCGATGGGATATTTATGGGCCTTGCCACTCCGCAGTGGAGCCATGTTGGTATTCCCTCCCCGTTCTTTGCTGGGGATGAATATGCGACTTGGTTTGAGTTTGATCTTGATAAAGCAGCCGCTCTTCTCGCTGATATCGGTCTTGTCGATCTTGATGGCGACGGCTGGCTCGACTTCCCTGATGGTTCACGGGTCAGTTTTGTGTTGATCACCAATGCCGGACATACGATCAGAGAGGCTAAATCTCTGATGCTTGCTGATGATCTGGCAGAGATCGGTGTTGAGGCAATAACCTCATTCATCCCATTCGCCGCGTTGGTCGGTCATCTTCTTGGCGCCACATACGAGGCGGTGATGATCGGTTTCACTGGTGGCGTCGACCCACATGGAGCACGCGTCATCTACCATTCCACTGGTGGTCTCCATTTCTGGCGCTTCTCCGCTGGCGGACCTGCTGGTCGGCATCCAGCGAAGTTTCCGGTAGCTGATCCGGCAGAATGGAATCCTCGTGTCGATGAACTGTTCGACCTTGGAGCCGGAACGTTCGACGAGATAAGGGCTAAAGCCTATTATCATGAGATGCAGCTTATTATCAGGGAGCACTTGCCACTGATCTTTACTTCAGCTTCACTTCAGATGGCAGCGGTCTTTGACCGCATTGGAAACGGTCTGTGGGAAACCATGTCCGGTATTTGGACTGGTGCTGGTGTTACAGGATCGCAGTTCGCCTTCCGTCGCGACCTATAAATCAATATACTTCTCGCCGGATGGGAATCTCTCATCCGGCGAGAAGGTTCTAATTTTTCCTAATCTACCAGAGCGATGAGGCAAAGGAGGTAAATGTATGAGAGGAGTAGGTCCGTTTATATTAAGGCGGATATTATATATGATTCCGTTACTTGGAATAATTTCTATGCTTTCATTTGGGCTCTTAGAGCTTATGCCCGGTGATATTCTCACTGCACATCAATTTGATCCTGCTATGGATCGGGCGCTGTTAGAGCGTGAAGCAGCGAGATTAGGGCTTGACCGACCACTCCATATTCGCTTTTGGCGCTGGTTCAGCGGAATTGCGCGGGGTGATGCCGGTCACTCATTCACTACACACCAGCCGGTCTTTCAAGCCTTATTCAGTGGGAGGATAGGATGGACACTGATACTGACAACATCAACTTTCTTCCTTACATGGGTGATTACTTTGCCGATGGGGTTATACTCGGCAACGCACCAATATAAGGCCTCAGATCATGGACTCACTGCATTCGCTTTCTTTGGCATGTCGATCCCTAACTTCTTTTTCGCTCTTCTCATCTTATGGGTCCTTGTCGTTCTTTTACGCGTCGGAGATATGGGGCTGGGAATCTCGGGGATAGTTGCGCGGCAGTACTTGGGTGAACCATGGACATGGTCCAAATTTGTCAGCCTCTTATGGCATATATGGCCACCGCTCCTCGTCCTTGTCACTGCCGGTATGGCCGGTTTGTTACGCTTTACCCGCGGACTGATGCTCGATGTTCTGGGGGAACAGTATGTTCTCACTGCGCGTTCAAAGGGCCTCGGTGAACAGCGAATTATTTATAAACACGCATTACGCAATATCCTCAATCCGTTTATCACTTCGTTTGGAATGGGAATCGGAGGTTTTTTCGGGGGAGAGATAGTAGCAGCGATCATCTTTGACTTGCCAACAGTGTCGCTCGCTTATTGGCATGCTTTGCAGTACCAGGATATTCCGGTACTCATGGCTGGACTGTTATTCTTTGCTGCGTTCGCCCTGATTGGGAATTTGCTCGCTGATCTTGGTATTGCGATCGCTGATCCGCGAATCAGGTATAATTGACCTTATTAAGGAGGATAAATAAATGGCTGATCAAAAAGAGAGTCTTCCAAGTAGTGATATGGTAAATGACCGCGAAGTTAAGGAGTTTAAACCTGTATCGCAAGGGCAATTAATTTGGCGAGCGTTCAAACGCCATCGCATCGGCCAATTAGGTGCAGCAGTAGTGCTGCTTATGGCCTTTATCGCTATCTTCGCTAATTTCCTTGCTCCTTATCACTATGCTTTACAGATGCGGGGACATACTTTTGCTCCTCCGACGCGCATCAGAATCTTCGACCAAGCAGGGAATCTCACGCGGCCGTTCGTTTACGCGACTCGTAGACGGACAGACCCAGTTACATTCCAACGGATTTATTATGAAGATACGACTCGCGCCTATCCGATTCGATTTTTTGTTCGCGGTCGGGATACACATCGCATTCTCGGGATCTTCCCGACCAATATCCGGCTGTTCGGTGTTGGAGAATTCGGTAACAGACCTCGAGATACAGCGCAAATATTTCTGTTTGGGACAGACGCGCTCGGTCGCGATCTTTTTTCGCGTATTCTCTATGGAACGCGAATTTCGCTGATCCTCGGCCCGATCGTTGTACTGGTCGTTACACCAATCGCGCTGCTCCTGGGGGGTATCTCCGGTTACTATGGTGGTTCTGTTGACACGGTATTGCAGCGAGTATTCGAAGTAGTGATGGCTCTTCCTGGATTCCCGATATTACTCGCGCTGGCGATGGTGGCGCACCGATTTAGACTCCCTCCTGGACAGGCCTTTGCCGCGTTGATCGCTATATTATCTTTGCTCGGTTGGGCCGGTATGGCCCGCATTTTGCGCGGGATGTTCTTGTCTTTACGAGAGCGGGAATTTACACTTGCCGCTAAAGCGGTAGGCGCAAGCGATCTGCGGATTATTCTCCGTCATATTGCACCTAATCTAACTTCTTATCTCGTAGTTGCAGCTTCATTGATCATTCCCGGGATGATTCTCACTGAGAGCGCATTGAGTTTCCTTGGATTGGGTATCCGCGAACCAGCGACCAGTTGGGGAATGTTGATTGCAGCTGCGACCAATGTTATCCATATGGAAATCCATCCTTGGATTCTCATCCCCGGATTCTTTATCTTCTTTACGGTGCTGGCGTTTAATTTCGTTGGCGA